>DATLGH010000034.1 GCA_035540635.1 Egibacteraceae bacterium
GGCCCCACCAGCCTCGGCGCCCACACCGGCGGCGGCGGGTCGGGGACGGGCGCCGCCGGTGTGGGCGCCGAGGCTGGTGGGGCCTGCTCGGTCCCGGGCGGCGCGGCTTCGGGCGCGGCCTCGGCCACGGCGGCCGGGGGCGCCCCGCCGCCGCCGGGCGCGGCGATGACCGGTGGCGGACCGACTTCCGTGCGATGGACGGTCACCCCGGCCAGCGCCACGGTGAGCTGGACGGCGATGGCCGCCGCGGTCACGATCCGGCAGCGCTCCTGCCAGCTGCTCGCCCGACGCTGCTGCGGGCTCGACGCGCGCACGTCCATCTGGCCCCCCGAGAAGGTTCCGGCCCCACACAATGGCGGCTCCCGCTGCGGGGGGCAAGGGGTTCCTGGCTGCTCTGCGGCGGCCCCGCGGTCCGGCGCTACCCTCGGCGCCCCGCCGCCGGAAGGAGCACGCCGTGCCAGAGCCCGTGATCGTGGCCGCGACCCGCAGCCCGGTGGGCAGGGCGTTCAAGGGGTCGCTCGTCCACCTGCGACCCGACGACCTGGCCGCGGCGATGGTCACCGCGGTCCTCGACAAGATCCCTGAGCTCGACCGCACCGAGATCGACGACCTCATGCTCGGCTGCGGCCTGCCGGGCGGCGAGCAGGGCTTCAACATGGCGCGGGTCGTCGCGATCCTCGCCGGGCTGCCGACGGTCCCCGGCACGACCGTCACCCGCTACTGCTCCTCGAGCCTGCAGACCATCCGGATGGCGGCGCACGCCATCAGAGCGGGGGAGGGCGACGTCTTCGTCGCGGCGGGGGTGGAGACCGTCAGCCGCTTCGCCAAGGGCAGCGCCGACAGCCTGCCCGACACGCGCAACCCCCGCTTCGCCGAGGCGGGCGAGCGCACCGCGCGGCGCGCCGACGGCGGCGCGGGTCCGTGGGAGCCCCATGCGGGCCTGCCCGACGTCTACATCGCGATGGGCCAGACCGCCGAGAACGTCGCGCAGCTGGAGGGGGTGACCCGCGAGGGGATGGACGCCTTCGCCCTGCGCAGCCAGACGCGCGCCGTGGCGGCGCAGCGCAGCGGGTTCTTCGACCGGGAGATCACCCCCGTGACCTTGCCGGACGGCACGGTGGTGGCCGCCGACGACGGGCCCCGCCCGAACACGAGCCTCGAGAAGCTCGCGAGCCTCGAGCCGGTGTTCCGCCCCGACGGCACCGTCACCGCCGGCAACGCCTGCCCCTTGAACGACGGTGCCGCCGCGGTCGTCGTCATGAGCGACGAGAAGGCCCGCCGGCTCGGCGTGGCGCCCCTCGCGCGGGTCGTCGCGAGCGGCGTGTCGGCCCTGGACCCCGAGATCATGGGGCTCGGGCCGATCGGCGCGACCCGGCAGGCGCTCGCGCGGGCGGGCATGACCATCGCCGACGTCGACCTCGTGGAGATCAACGAGGCGTTCGCCGCGCAGGTCATCCCCTCCGCCCGCCGCCTCGACGTGGACATAGAGCGCCAGCTGAACGTCAACGGCGGCTCCATCGCCATCGGCCACCCCTTCGGGATGACCGGGGCGCGCATCATGTGCACGCTGCTGAACGGGCTGGCCACCGCGGACAAGGTCGTGGGGCTCGAGACGATGTGCGTAGGGGGCGGTCAGGGGATGGCGATGATCGTCGAGCGGCTCCGCTGATCGCCCTACCTGACCGGCACACTGTCCTGCCGGTCCCCTACTAAACACCCCCAATTGGGGGGTTCACAGACCGTCACCGGGTGTCTACACTCCCCCCTCGTGGCTACCAACGGCATAGGGTCGCGCTCATCCCCCTATTGGGGGGGCGACCGGCGGCAGACGCTCGCACGGCCAGGGGGGTCGCCGACGACCGCTCTCCTCGTTGGCGCGGGGCTCATCGTCGGCCTGTGGGCGCTGGTCAACCTCGTCGGCGGGCTGAGCGCCCCCGGCGCGGGCACCGACATGATTCTCCTCCACGCCTTGCTCGACACCGGTGCGGCGGCGCTTGCGGTGGTCGTGGCTGTGCTCTGCGTCGTGCGCTGGCGCCTGGTCGGGGAGGCGGCGGCGCTGTGGTCCGGCGTCGCGTTGCTCGTCTACGGGATCGTCACCCTCGCTCTCACGGGCGTGCTGCCGCACGTGTTCGACGTCGGTGATGCGGTCGTGTGGCTGCGGCCCGCCAGCCGCTTCGTCGTCATGGCGTTCCTCGCCGCCGCGGTCGTCAGCCCGCCCGTGGACGGGCGTCTCGGACTCACCAGGTTGCTCCTGTTCGCCGTGTCCGCGACCGTCGTCCTCGCCGTCGCGTTCCAGCTCATTCCGGGTGCCTCCCAGTACCTCACCGGCGGGGCCGACGCCCATCTCGGCGTCCCGGCGAGCGGCTACGGCTCCCTCCTCGTCACGGTGCTGTGGGGCGCCCTGTTCGCCGGGTTCATGCTTCGCGGCCACCGGGAGAGCCGTCCGCTGCTCAGCTGGCTGGGCCTGCTCCTCCTCGGGCTGGCGTTGGCGGAGCTCACCCGGCTCCTCGCGGCCTACAACGTCGACCTGTGGAGCGCCGGCGCCCATCTCCTGCGGCTCACGGCCCTGGCCGTCGCCATGGCCGGAGCGACCATCGAGCTGCAACGCGCGTTCAGCCTCCAGAGCGACCACCTCATGCGGACGGTGGTGTCGGCCCGCGCCGCGGAGGCACGCGTCCGCGCCGAGCGCCAGGAGGTCGAGGAGCGCGCGCACGAGGCCCGTAACGCGCTCACGGCGATCGAGGGGGCGAGCCAGACACTCGAGCGCTACCGCGACCGCCTCGACGCCGACACCCGCAGCTCGCTCATGACGGCGTTGAGTGCGGAGATCGCACGGCTGCAGCGGCTCGTGAGCGCGGAGAAGATCACCGCGGACCGGGTGCCGTTCAAGGTCGCCGAGTCGCTGGCCCCGGTCGTCACCGGCGCGCGTACGCACGGTGCCGGTGTGCTCGTCGACATCGACGACGAGCTCACCGCCTTCGGCCGCTGGGCCGACACGGCCGAGGTGGTGCAGAACCTCATCGAGAACGCCCGGCGCTACGCTCCCGGCTCACCCGTGGTCGTCCGCGCCCGTCGCGAGTGCGATAGAGTGCTCGTGCGCGTGGAGGACCGCGGCCCCGGCGTCGCCCCGGAGCAGCGCGAGGCGATCTTCCGTCGGGGCGTACGCGGCAAGCAGGGCGACGGCGTCGCGGGGTCGGGACTCGGCCTGTACGTGTCGGCCCGGCTCATGCGCGACCAGGGGGGTGACCTCCGGCTGGAGGACCGCCCGGGCGGCGGTGCGGTCTTCGTGGTGGACCTGCCGGCTGAGGAGGACTCAGCGGTCGAGACCGGTGGAGGGGGGCATGTCGAGGGCGTCAGCACAGCGCTGGACGAGCGCGACGAGGCTCCCGAGGTCGTCGAGGGGGACGGACCTGCCGCCCACCCTCGCCGTGCCGAGCGCGGGGGCCTCCGGTAGACGGATCACCACGGAGGCCTCCAGCTCGGTCTCTTCCGTGCCGACGAGGGCGATGTCGAAGTGGCCCTCGGCCTCGTCGCCGTCGAGGACCACGACGTCACGGTCCTCGCGGCTGAGCACCCGCGACAGCGCGTCGCTGAACAGTCGCGGCTCGACCGCGATGGCCAGACGGCGGCGGGCAGGCGTCATGAGAAGAGGATGGCCTGTCGCCTACCGTCCGTCATCCCTAATATTGATGAGCATGTGGGAATGTGCGGGGCTGCCATGAACACACGGATCCTGATCGTCGAGGACCACGCGCTGCTGGCGCAGAGCCTGCAGTTCGCCCTGGAGGACGACGGCTACGAGGTCGAGGTTGCCGCGGACATCAGCCCTGAGGCGGTGGTGAAGGCGGCTGACCGCTTCCGGCCCGCTATCGTCCTCCTCGACCTCGACCTCGGCGACGAGGGCTCCTCCCTGCCGATCATCCCGCCGCTGCGGGACATCGGCGCCTGCGTCGTCATGGTGACCGGTGAGGAGAACCGCGCGCGCCTCGGCGAGTGCGTGAACGCCGGGGCGATGGGGATCGTGCCGAAGTCGGCGCCCTTCGGCGATCTCGTCAGCGCCGTGCGCGAGGCCGCGGAGCTGCGCAGCCTGCTGCCGAAGCCCGACCGCGACGCGCTGCTCGCCGAGATGCGCCGCCAGCACGCCGAGGCCGAGAAGCGCCTCGCCGCCTTCTCCCGCCTCACCATGCGGGAGAAGGAGGTCCTCGCCGGCCTCTGCGACGGCAAGTCCGCCGAGACCATGGCCACCGAGGCGTTCGTGTCCCTCGCGACCATCCGCAGCCAGATTCGCACGCTGCTGCAGAAGCTCGGCGTCAACTCCCAGATCGGCGCCGTCGCCATGGCCCGCCGCGCCGGCTGGGAGCTCGACCGCGACTGACCCGCATTCGCCGGGGTTGCCACGCCCCGACACGGCGGCCCCCATCGACGAGCACGGTCGTCTGCCCACGCCATCATCGGGGCGCCGACGGCCACGCGGCCTCGCGTTCTCCACCCGAGTAGTACGCAAGCCGTGGCCCCGGGTCATCAATATTGATGATCGCAGCGCCGCCAACGCCGACGAAGCCTCCCGAAACGGACGAGGGGACATTCATCAATCTTGGGGATGACGCCCTCCCCCGGCCGCGCGACTATTCCGTCATCAAGCAAGACGTTCGCACGAAGGCGGGCGTCGCGAGCACCAGGAGAAGATCACAATGATTCACGCACTTGTCACCCTCCAGATGCTGGCGCAGCGCGCCGGCGAGCGTCTCAACCGCGAAGAGACCGGCGCCACTGCCGTTGAGTACGGCCTGCTGGTCGCCCTTATCGCTGCCGTCATCGCCGCTACGGTCTTCACCCTCGGTGGCGAGATCGATACTGCATTCCAGACCGTCGTCGACTGTATCCAGGCCCCCGCCGCCTGCTAGTTAGCTAGCCAAGCCGCACAACGGGAGGCCCGGTGGTTCCTTCGGGGCCGCCGGGCCTCCCACTCTTACTACGCACGAGGTCCACCGATGAACACGAGCGAGTCGAACCTCGGCGATGGTCTGGCCTGCTCGGGCGCAGGCGAGCAGGGTGCTACCGCCGTTGACTACGCACTGATCGCCGCGGTCATGCAGGAATCGTCGGCACGTCGGTCAGCAGATACTCAACCTCTTCACCAACCTCGAAGGTGCGTTCTGACATGAAGCGGCGGCGTGGACACAACGGCGAGCGCGGCGCAGCCGCCGTCGAGTTCGCCCTCGTATTCCCACTCCTCATCGTTTTGCTCTTTGGGATACTCGTATTCGGCCTGGTGTTCTTTCAATGGCAAGGCGTCCAGGCCGCCGCTCGGGAGGGCGCTCGCATGGCATCCCTGAGCCAGACCACGCAAGCTCAGATCCGCGACCGTGTTGACAACTCCTTGCAAGGCGTTCCACTCCCCAACGGCCGGACGATCGCCGTTGATCCCAACGTGGCCCGTCCGTGCAATTTCCGCGCAGGTCAAACCGTCAGGGTGCGAGTGGCTACTACCACCACCATCAATATCCCGCTCATCCCCACCGCAACGGTGTCCCTTGGGGGACAGGGAGTCTTCCGGTGCGAATAGCTGCCCGCATCGAAGTTATTCCCCAGGATCACGGTGCAGTCTCGGTCATGGTGGCCGTGTGCCTCGTCATGCTGTTCGGTGCCACAGCCCTGGCCGTGGATGCTGGCCGCTTGTGGGAGCAACGTCGCCATCTTGTCACGACCACCGACGCCGCGGCGCTCGCTGCTGCCCAGTTGTACGGCGAGGCCAGCAATGGCTGCGCGGCCGCCCCTGGTTGGATAGCTAACAACCACGCCACCGCCGCCATGACATCCTGCAACCTGGTTCCCATTGGCTCAAATGCCGGCCATGTCACCGTACAAGCCCGCACGGACGTCGACTTCTCCTTCGCACCGGCCCTGCCTAGCGCCCCTAGCAGCGCAAGCGTGCCATCCAGCTCCACGGCCATCTTCGGCCAGGCCAACACCGTGTTTGGCTTGCGCCCGATCGGCATCTGCAAGGACCACCCTGCGCTCCAAGCATGGATCACCGCGGGTGCTCAGGACGATGGCCAGATACACCGCATCGGCTATAACAAGAATGACAACGCCCACTGCGGCGAGGCCACTGGGAACTGGGGCCTGATGGCCTTCACCGGTGAGCAGTCAAACGCGGTGTTCAAAGAGCACGTGGAGGTGGGGTACGACGGCGGCGTTTCCATCGGCGATGAAGTGCGTGCGAGCACCGGGTCGTTCAACAACTCCATTCAGCCTCAGTTGAACACGCTCAAGGGGCAAACCTTCGCGGTGCCCATCTTCAGCTCGGTCATCGATCCAAACGGGCAGAACGCCCGCTACGTCATCTCCGGGTTCCTGACCATCACCCTGCACGATTTCAAGGTCACAGGCGCTGCGGCTGGTCGCTGGATGGACGTTGAGTTTCACCGGCGCGCCCTTACAGGGACATGCTGCTCAAGCGGGCCTTCGACCGGAGCGATCGTCATCGCCATCTGCGCGGTGGACCCCGATGCCACGGCCATCGCAGCTTGCAACCCTTAACAACAACTAAAGGAAAGAGACGGACAATGGCAAGACGGATACTCGGTATCGTGGCGGCGGTGGTGCTCGCCGCGGTCGGCACGGGCGTGCTAGTGCTGTACGTGCAGGGCGCCGAGCAGCGCGCCCTGGCCGGTGAGCGCACCGTCGACGTGCTCGTCGTGCAGGCGCCCATCAAGAAGGGCACGACCGCCGAGCAGTTGGCGGGTCTGGTCGAGTCCAGCAAGATCCCGGCCAAGGTGCAGGCCATCGACAGCGTCAGCAGCCTCGACGAGCTCGACGGCAAGGTCGCCGCAGTGGACCTCGTGGTCGGCGAGCAGCTCGTCGCCACGCGCTTCGTCGAACCGGCGCAGCTGGCTCGTACCGGCTCCGTGGACATCCCCGACGGTCTGCAGCAGGTGACCCTGTCGCTGGAGCCGCAGCGGGCTGTCGGCGGCCGGCTCGCGCCGGGGGACACGGTCGGGGTGTTCATCTCCTTCGCGCCGTTCGACCTGGAGGGCGTCATCCTATCGGACGAGGAGGGGAACACCGCGGAGGTCAGCAAGACACCGAACACCACACACCTCACTTTCCACAAGGTCCTGGTGACCAACGTCCAGGGCGAGGCCGCGCCCGCAGCCGAGGACGACGAGGACGCCACCACCGGTCCCACGCCCGCACCCGGCGGGAGCTACCTGATCACCCTGGCGGTCGACGCGGCCCAAGCCGAGCGGATCGTCTTCGCCGCCGAGTTCGGGCTCCTGTGGCTGTCCAACGAGCCGGGCGCCGCCGTTGAGGACGGGACCGAGATCCGCACGAGAGGAAACGTGTACCCATGACCGACAGCCGCATCGTGCTGGCGACCACCGACCCCGACTACGAGCGCCGCCTGCGCAGCGCCTACGCGGGGGCGCTCAACGGTGACCTGCGTACGCTCTCCGACGAGGTGCTCGGCCTGCCGGCATCCCAGATCGTCGAGGCGATCGCCGGGGGCTCGTCCCCCGTCGAGGTCCTCGCCCTGGGCCCGGGCTTGCCGGTCGAGGAATCACTCGAGCTGGCGCGCCGCTTCGACCTCGACCATCCCGAAGTCAGCGTCGTGCTCATCACCCGGCCCTCAGCCGACTTGTGGGCCAAAGCCGCACGCTCCGGCGTGCGCGACATCCTCGATCCCGACGCCGACTCCGCGGAGCTCCTCGACGTCATGGAGCGGGCCAGCCAGAGCGCCGTGCGGCGCCGGGCCAGCTTCGCCGGGGACCCCGATGCCGCAGACGCCACCCCCGGTCATATCATCACCATCGTCTCTCCGAAGGGCGGGTCCGGCAAGACCACCGTGGCGACCAACCTGGCCGTGGGCCTGGCCCAGGTCGCACCCGGAGAGGCCGTGATCGTCGACCTCGACCTGCAGTTCGGCGACGTGGCGGGGGCGTTGCAGCTCATCCCCGAGCACACCATGGCCGATGCCGCCCGCACCCCAGACCTCCTGGACGCCACCGCCCTCAAGGTGCTGCTCACCCCCCACAGCAGCGGGCTGTACGCGCTGTGCGCCCCCGACTCACCCGCCGAGGGCGAACTGATCACCGGCGAGGCCGTCACGGCGATCCTGCGGCGCCTCAGCGAGAACTTCCGCTACGTCATCATCGACTCCTCCGCAGGCCTGACGGAAGCGACCCTCTCGGCGCTCGAGGCGTCCACGGACATCATGCTGATGTGCTCCATGGACGTGCCCAGCGTGCGCAGCCTGCGCAAGGTCGTCGTGGCACTGGACCAGCTGCATATGACCAGCCAGCGCCGTCACCTGGTGCTCAACCGCGCCGACACTCGCGTCGGCATGTCCGCACAGGACGTCGAAGCCACCGTCGGGCTGCCCGTCGACGTCGCCGTGGCCAGCAGCAGAGCCGTTCCCCTCGCCATCAACCAGGGCATCCCGCTGGTGCTCAGCGACGCCAAGCACCCCGTGTCCAAGCAGCTTGCGCAGCTTGTCGGGCGGTTCGTGGAGCAGCCGGCCAGAGCCGGGCGGTTCGGCAAGCGGAGGAGCACCCGATGAGGCTGTCAGACCGCCTGAGCCAGGTCAACGGGGGCACGCCGAGGGCGAACCCCACCGAGCACCGCGTGCTGCCGCTGCCGGCGCCACCAGAGGAGCCGGCGACTGACCCGCTGGTCGAGCTGAAGCAGCGCGCCGAGCAGTCGCTGTTCTCCCGGCTCGGGGCCCGCCTGTACGACGCATCACTCAGCGAGGAGCAGCTGCACACCTTCGTGCGCCAGGAGCTCAGTAAGGTGATCGCCGAGGAGCGCGCGCCCCTCTCCGACACCGAGCGGGACAACCTCGTCAGCGCCATCAGCGAGAACGTCCTCGGTTACGGGCCGGTGCAGCCGTTCCTCGACGACCCCAGCGTGACCGAGGTGATGGTCAACGCGGAGAAGCGCATCTACATCGAGCGCGCGGGCAAGCTCGAGCGGACCAGCGCGCGGTTCTTCTCCGACGACCACCTGCGGCGCGTGATCGAGCGCATCGTCAGCCAGGTCGGCCGCCGCATCGACGAGTCCTCCCCCATGGTCGACGCGCGCCTGCCCGACGGGTCGCGGGTCAACGCCATCATTCCCCCGCTGTCGGTGGACGGACCGACCCTGACCATCCGCAAGTTCGCCGCGGACCCCTACCAGACCGACGACCTCGTCGGCTTCGGCACCATGACCCCCGAGATCGCCGAACTGCTCGCCGCGTGCGTGCAGGGACGACTGAACATCCTGGTTTCCGGCGGGACCGGCACCGGCAAGACGACGATGCTGAACGTCATCTCCTCGTTCGTGCCGCCTGGGGAGCGGATCGTGACCATCGAGGACTCCGTCGAGCTCCAGCTGCACCAAGACCACGTCGTCCGCCTCGAGGCCCGCCCGCCCAACATCGAAGGCAAGGGCGCGGTCGGCATCCGCGACCTGGTGCGCAACGCCCTGCGCATGCGCCCCGACCGCATCATCGTCGGCGAGGTCCGTGGCGGCGAGGCCCTCGACATGCTCCAGGCCATGAACACCGGCCACGACGGGTCACTGACGACCCTGCACGCCAACACCCCCCGCGACGCCATCGCTCGCCTTGAAACCATGGTGCTGATGGCGGGCATGGACCTGCCGATGCGGGCCATCCGCGAGCAGATCTCCTCCGCAATCGACGTCATGGTGCACGTCACACGGCTGCGCGACGGGAGCCGGCGCATCACCCATGTCACCGAGGTGCACGGCATGGAGGGCGACGTCGTCACCCTCCAGGACATCTTCACGTTTGACTACTCCGCAGGCATCGACGAGAGCGGCCGCTACCGCGGTGGCCAGCGTCCCACCGGCATCCGCCCGGCGTTCACCGAGCAGCTCAGCCACTACGGCATCCAGCTGCCGGTGCGCCTGTTCGGCCAGCCGGACAACGCCGCGGTCATCGAGGCCCTGCGCCCCGGCCGCCGGCCGCTGCCATGAGACACCGTTACGCCTTCGCGGGGGTCGCAGCAGTGGTGTTCGCGCTGGCCCTCGCGCCGGCGCTCGCAGCCGAGACGATCGACACCGACGGTCTGAGCATCACCGCGGTCGACACGACCGATCATCCTGAGGTCAGGGTCACGGTCAGCGCATCGCGGGATCAGGTCGGTCCCGACCTGCCAGCGGAGGCCTTCAGCCTCACCGAGGGCGGGCAGGATCGTGAAGTCGCCGTCCAAACACTGCCCCCTGATGAGCGCCAGGTTGTGGTCGCCATCGATGCCTCCGGCAGCATGGGCGTCGAACCAATGGAGGCCGCCAAAGCCGCCGCTGCGACGTTCGTGCAGCGGCTGCCAGAGGGGACGCGTGCCGCGGTCATCGAGTTCAGCGCGGATGCCAGGGTGGTAAGCCCCCTGTCGGCCGATGTCGCCGCGCACGTCGCGGCCATCGGTGGCATGTCGGCCGACGGTGGCACGGCGTTGTACGACGCGATCGCCGCCAGCCTGGAGCAGTTCGAGGGTGGCGACGGCCAGGCGCTCGTCCTGTTGTCCGACGGCGGCGACACGGAAAGCGCCCTCGCCCTCGACCAGATCGAGGCGCGCGTCAGGGCCTCCGGTGCCACCCTCTACATCGTCGGGCTGGAGACCGAGGCGACCGACACCGCGGCCCTCCAGCGCCTGGCCCTCGCCGGCAACGGTCGCGTCGTTTCCGCGACCGAGCCCGCTCAACTCGCGAGCATGTACGACATCATCGCGGAAGACATCATCGCGGCAGAACCACGCGACAACTACCTGCTGACCTACCGTTCCAACGTCCGGGGGCCTGTCGACCTGAGCGTCGTAGTAGCCCACCAGGCCGGCCTCTCCGAGGTGACCAGCCGGGTGACCATGCCCTCCCCGCCGGTCGTGGCCTTCGCACCCAGCATCCTGGCATCACCATGGACCCTTGCGGTCGGCGCGGCCATGGTGTTCATCGCCATCGGCCTGCTCATGCTCGTCGCCCTCTGGCCGGGCGAGGTGCGCTCGATTCTCTCCGTGCGCAGAGCGCACGACACGACGGGGGCACCCACGATCCCGGGCATGGCCTCGTTGGCCAACCGGGCGACCCTGGTGGTCGACCGCGCCCTCACCCGCCGGAGCTGGACTCCGTCGCTGAACGCCAGCCTGGAGCGTGCCGCCATCGCCCTGCGCCCGGCTGAGTTCGTCCTGCTGACCGGCTGCGCCGTGATCACCGCGTTCGCGGCCGGGCTGCTGTTCGGCGGGTTCCTGCTGGGTCTGATGCTGAGCGCAGTCGTGGTGATTGTGGCCTTCCTGGGCTTGAAGGCCCTGGGGGAACGCCGACGTGCGAGGTTCGCTGATCAGCTCGGCGAGACCCTCCAGCTACTCTCCGGCAGCCTCCGCGCCGGCTACAGCCTCCTGCAGGCCGTCGACGCCGTCGCCCGCGAGGCCGACTCCCCCACCGCCGAGGAGTTCCGGCGCATCGTGGTCGAGACCAGGCTCGGGCGCGAGCTCGACGACGCCCTGGAGGCCATGGACAACCGGATCGGCAGCGAGGACCTCCAGTGGGTGGTGCAAGCGATCACCATCCACCGCGAGGTCGGCGGTGACCTCGCGCAGGTCCTCGACACCGTCGCGGGGACCATCCGGGAACGCAACCAGATCCGCCGCCAGGTCAAGGCGCTGTCCGCCGAGGGCAAACTCTCCGCGATCGTGCTCTACGGCCTGCCGTTCGGCGTGGCTGGCTTCGTGGCCCTTACGAATCCCTCCTACCTCGCCCCTCTGGTGAGGGAGCCGATGGGATGGGCGATGCTGGCCGTGGGCGGGCTCCTGCTGGCGGTCGGCGGCGTCTGGCTGCGCAAGGTCGTCCGGATCACGTTCTAGGGAGTTGCCCGATGCCCATCCCGGTCCTTCTCGCCGCTGCCGCCGTCGCCGGCTCCCTGCCGCTGCTGTGGTGGGCCATCGCCGGCACCCGCGACCGCGCACGCCACGCCGTGGCCCACAACCTCGCCGGGGGCCTCGTCTCCACCGACCTGCGCCAGGCCGCCCTGGTGCGCGGCGCCGGCGAGCGGGCCGTGCGTCCCGCTCTCGCGTCGCTCGCCGAGCGCAGCCGCCGCTTGACCCCGGCCGGGTGGCTCGCCGCGCTCGAACGGCGCCTGGCACTGGCCGGTCGCCCGGCCGCCTGGCCGCTGGAGCGCGTTTTGGTCGTGAAACTGCTACTTGGCGCGGCCGGCGTGGTCTTCGGGATCTTGCTGTTCAGCACCAACGTCTCGCTGCGGTGGTTCGTCGGCGGTGTGGCAGCAGCCCTCCTCGCCTACTTCACCCCCGACCTGCTCCTCTACAGCAAAGGCACCGAGCGAGCGCAAGCCATCCAGCTGAAGCTGCCCGACACCCTCGATCAGATGTCGATCTGCGTGGAGGCAGGTCTTGGCTTCGAGGCCGCGATGGCTCGGGCCGGCCGGACGGGGGACGGCCCGCTGGCCGATGAATTGATGCGCACCCTCCAGGAGATGCAGGTCGGCGTGAAGCGCACGCAGGCGCTGCGCAATCTCGCGGACCGTACGAACGTGGCGGACCTGCGCCACTTCGTCCTGGCGGTCATCCAGGCGGAGTCCTACGGCGTCCCGACCGCCGACGTGCTGCGCACGCAGGCCGCCGAGCAGCGCGTGAAGCGCCGCCAGCGCGCCGAAGAGAAGGCCATGAAGATCCCGGTCAAGGTCATCTTCCCCCTGATCTTCTGCATCCTGCCGGTGCTTTTCATCGTCATCCTCGGCCCCGCGGTCATCAACATTTCCCAGACGCTGTTCGGCGCCGGGGGGCTCGGGGGGTGAGCGTCCCACGCACGGTCGCACGCGTCCTCGAAGACCTCCGAGCGGGGTCACCGGGCCGACGCACCGGGCCGCTGACGGCGTTTCCTACCGGATTCATGCCGCTCGACGAGGTGCTCGACGACGGCCTGCGCGCCCATGACCTCTTGCTCATGGGTGGCGTGCCGGGCGTCGGCAAGACCGTGGCGGCGCTGCAGATGGCCCGCAACATGGCCGCCGCCGGCAGCACGGCCATCTACGCGTGCTACGAGCACGACGAGGTCGACCTGCTCGGCCGGCTGCTGCTTCTGGAGCTCGGCGCCCTCGCGCGTCGGGAAGACGCCGTCGTGCTCGACAAGCTTCGCGTCGTCGTGCGGGAAGCCGCGCAGGGCCTGCGCAGCCTCGACGTCGTCGGTGAAGGACGGGCGCTGCTCGACGCGGCGCGCGACGCCATTGCTGACTACGCCGACCGCCTCCTGCTCGTGTGCGCCTCCGGCCGCCATACCGGCGTTGCCGAACTCGAGCAGCTCGTGACCGAACACGGCAACGGCACCGCGGCGCTGTTCGTCGACTACCTGCAGAAGGTGGCGGTCAAGCCTGATCCCCGTGACGAGGGCGAGAAGGTCACCGCGATCGCCGAAGGGCTGAAGGAGCTCGCGCTCGCCCACGACTGCCCGGTCGTCGCGGTCGTCGCCGCCGACCGGGCGTCGCTCGACGCGCGCCGGCTGCGCATGCACCATCTGCGCGGCTCGTCGGCGCTCGCCTATGAAAGCGACGTCGTCCTCATCCTCAACGAGAAGTTCTCCTGCGTGTCGAAGGTGCACCTGGCCTACGACGCGCGGCGCGCCGAGACCTACCGCCACTACGCGGTGTGGAGCATCGAGAAGAACCGCAGCGGCCCCACGGGGGTCGACCTGGAGTTCCGCAAGGACTTCGCCCACTACCGCTTCGACCCGCTCGGCGGCCACGTCGCTGAGCGGCTCGTCGACGAGCGCTTCGACGTCGACTGACGATGAGCCGGTCCAAGCCGCTCGGCCTCCTCCTCGCGGCCAGCCTCCTGCTCACCGCCTGCGGGCTCACGCAGCCGGCTCCCGAGGCGCTGCCCGCCGAGGAAGAGGCCACGGTGGACCCGACCGAGCCGCCCGAGGAACCACTCGAGAGCACGCTCGTGTGGACACCGTGCGAGGAGCCCTTCGAGTGCTCCACGCTGCCGGTGCCCCGCGACTACGGCCAGCCCGACGGCCCGACCGTCACGCTCGCGCTCATCCGCCTGCCGGCGCCTGCGGCCGCGCGGCGCATCGGCTCGCTCGTCGTCAACCCCGGCGGCCCGGGCGGCTCGGGCGTCGACTTCGTCCGCCAGGCGGGGGTGGAGACGTTCCCCGCCGAGCTGCGCGCCCGGTTCGACATCGTCGGGTTCGACCCGCGCGGCGTCGCCGCGAGCGAGGGCATCGCCTGCGACCAGGAGGCGGTCGCGCGCTTCGCCGGCACGCTCACCAGCGGCGTCGCCGACGTGCTCGCCGCCGCGCAGCGCTTCGCCGCCGGTTGCGCGGCACACGGCGGCGAGCTGCTCCCGCACGTGGCCACGCCGAACGTCGCCGCCGACCTCGACCTGCTCCGCGAAGCCCTGGGCGACCGCCGCCTGACCTACCTCGGCTACTCCTACGGCACGCTCATCGGCGCGATGTACGCCGAGCGCTACCCCGACAAGGTCCGCGCGATCGTGCTCGACGGCGCGGTCGACCCGGCGCAGGACGTCGTCGCCCGCGCCCGCGACAAGGCCGCCGCCACCGAGGTCGCGCTGCAGGACTTCCTGCAGTGGTGCAGGGACGAAGAGTGCTCGATGAGCGCCGTCGGGGAGCCGTCGATGGTGTGGGCCGCGGTGCTCGCCGCCCTCCAGCGGGGATCGGTGCCCGCACCGCTGCTCGGCGCCGGGCGCAGCATGAACCGCGGGGAGGCGATGTTCACCACCTCGGCGCTGCTCGCCGACCGCGCCGACGGTTGGCCGCTGCTCGCCGAGGCCCTCGCCATGGTCGCCGGCGACCACGACGCGAGCCTCCTGCTGGGGATGTTCGACGCCCTGAGCGGCCGCGACGCCGAGGCCGAGGAGCTGTCCGGCTTCGAGTTCGGCCAGCTCATGGCCGTCAACTGCCTCGACCTGCCGGCGCCGCCCGCCGAGGAGTACCCGCGCCTGCTCGCCGAGATGGAGGGCGTCTCCCCGCTGTTCGGCGCGGTGACGCTGCTGTCGTGGGCGCCGTGCAGCTACTGGCCGGTGCCCCCCGTGCGCCAGGCCGCGCCGATCCACGCGCCCGGCAGCCCGCCGCTCGTCGTCATCGGCACCCGCAACGACGGGGTCACGCCCTACGCCTGGTCGGAGGCGCTCGCCGGCCAGCTCGACAACGCCGTGCTGTTCACCCGCGACGGCGACACCCACACCGCGTTCGGCGGCGCGAACGTGTGCACCGACCGGGCGATCATGGGCTACCTGCTCGAGGAGCAGCCGCCCGAGGCCGGCAAGTCCTGCGGCTGACGTTCCTGCGATGGAGACTGCCCGTACCGCCAGAGGTGGTCCGGTCAGTCGTCGAACCGGCTCGGCAGCCCACGTTCACGCTGATCCGCCTCGACCGGGCAGGGGATCGTGGTCACGAAGTCCTCGCTGCCTGGCAAGGCGTCAAGCGGCCTGATTCGTACTACCCACTCCGCTTGGTAGCCGCCTCAGTAGCCGACCGCGGTCGCCAGCAACGCCACCGACCACAGGGCGAACGCCGCGGCCATCTTCGATCGGTCCATGCCGACCCCCCTCTCGTCCGGCGGGCCCCGCGGGCGTCGATAGTCACTCCTCCTGGCACGGACTCGGGACCTCGAGGGTCCCGGGGCTCGTCCACAGTCGGCCGGCGCATCGGGTGGCGGCGTACGCTGGCGCCCATAGCGTCGCTCCATGTGACCAGGAGGCAGCCGATGGGCACACCCGCTGGCGCCCGGCTCACCTACCGGGAGTACGAGGCGCTTCCCGAGCCGGACGACGGCAGCCGCTGCGAGCTCGTCGACGGACAGGTCGTCGTGACGCCGCCCCCCGACGACCCTCACCAGCAAGCGCTCCGGGAGCTCACCATCGAGCTGGGCCTGTGGGCTCGCGCGCACGCGGCAGAGGTGCTCCCCGGGCCCGGGCTGCTCGTCGCCGAGGACTCCGAGCTGATCCCCGACCTCATCGTCGTGCTCGCCGATCACCTGGACGAGGCCGGCCGGCGGGCGAAGACCCGTGCCGACCTCGTCGTCGAGATCTCCTCGCCGTCCACCCGACGGCGCGACCTCGGGCGCAAGCGTGAGCTCTACCAGGCGGCCGGCATCCCCGAGTACTGGTTCGTCGACCGGGAACGCGGCGAGGTGCTCGTGCACCGCCGGAAGGAGGGCGGCTACGCACCGGCGGTCCGCCTCACCCGCGGCACCAGTGTCACCTCGCCGTTGCTGCCGGGGTTCACGCTGCCCGTCGACCGGCTCTTCTGAGCCGCCGGCACCCGCGCAGGGCTACCTGCTCGAGGAGCAGCCACCCGAGGCCGGCAAGTCCTGCGGCTGACCGCCCCGCCGAGCGGTCAGGATGAGCGGGGCTGCTCTCGCCCGACCCTGAACATCCCGGTGAAAGCGCCCACACAGACGGCAAGCGCGAGAGTGGCGGCGCGGTTGCGGCCGAGCATCACGTACCAGTAGCCGACCGCGGCCGCCAGGAAGGCAAGCGACCACAGCGCGAACACGGCGCCCAGCGTCATGCGGTCCATCCTCAACGCCCCCTTGTCCTTGGTGTGCGGCAACGTACCCCTCTCGTCGGCCGTCAACCCCCTCCTCTGGAGGCTGGACCCGTGCACACCGACACGCTGATGGATGATCGGCCGTCACTGCGGCGCCCCTGGCGCCGCCGCCACAGGTCGTCACGCGGCGGTGAACCGCTCCACCGCGCGGCGGAACGAGGGCGGGTCGATGTTGGGGAACCGGAACAGTTCGGGCTCGATGCGGGTGAACGCGGCGCGCAGCTCGTCGGGCGCGACGAGGCCGCGGGTTACCATCGTGCGGGCGTCCTCGAGGTCCTGGCGGTGACCGCGGTGGATCTTGGCCAGCGCCTGCCAGACGAGCTCGACGTGGTAGACCACCAGCCGGCCTTCCTGGGTCTCGAACCGACCATGCTCCCGCCAGTCGGCAGGCAGGGGGATGAAGTCGGCGGGGGTGGCGAGCTCGACGTTGAGCCGCAGCGCGTCCTTGAGCGCCGGGATGGCGCGCAGCAGCGCGTCGCCGCCCGGCCCGGCGAACGCGAGGTCGACGTCGATGGTGGCGTCACGCCAGCCGAGCAGGACCGCGGTGGCGCCACCGGCCAGGTGCGCCCGGGCGGGGTGCCGCGCGTGACGGCCGAGCTCGCGGAGGAACACGCGGATGCGGTCGGCCGTCGCTAGGCCGCGCATGCCAGCGCCTGCTCGAAGGAGACCAGGCGACGCACGAGCGCGTTGTAGCGCGCGTGCGCGGAGTCGGGATCATCGGTGGCGAGCAGGTCCCATAGGCGGTGCTCGGGGTCGTCGAGGCCGGCCTCCACGGGGATGCCGAGGTCACGCAGCCGCGGAGCGCCGATCGACACGAGCAGCGACTCGACGGAGACGACGCCGCTTTCGAGGTCCTCGATGCCCTTCGCGACGAGGTCCGCCCCGGGCAGGTCAGGATCGATCACGCCGCCATCGTAGGCAGGCGGGTCGCGATCCGGGAGCGGCCGGCTGGCGGCCGGACGCACTGGCGTTTGTCCCCAGGCAGCAGAGGCGTCGCCTCGATCACCGCCACGCCGGAAGCGATCCTGTGGGTGGTTGCAGCAGCCCCTGCAGGAGCGGATCATGGCCACCAGCGAACGTGCGCGACATGAGCTCTACGGCAAGCTGGAGGAGGTGCTCGGTCCGGTGCACACCGACACGCTCATGGACCACCTTCCCCCGGGCGGCTGGGGAGACGTGGCCACGCGCCACGACCTCGGTCGACTGCAGGCCACGCTCAGCGGCCAGTTGAGCCAGCTCGACGCCAAGCTCGGCGCTCGCATCGACAAGCTCGAAGCTCGCATCGACAAGCTCGACGCCAAGCTCGACACCCGGATCGCGGCGCTCGACACCCGCATCGACAAGCTCGACGCCAAGCTCGACAGTCAGGTCGGCGCGCTCCGCCTCGACCTGAGCGCTGTGGAGGAGCGCATCATGTCGAGGATGCACCGGGCGCTCGCCATGCAGACCGGCGCGCTGCTCGTCGTCGTGGTGGGGGCGCTGGCCACCGCCTTGCTCGCCCTCGCCGGCTCCTGAAGGACCGGTCCCCGCCCCGCACTTCCTCCTGCGCCCCCCCGTGCACTACGCTGCGCCCATGAGCGCAAAGATCGTGCCGGCGATGCTCCCGGTTGACTTCACCCGCCTCGGCGAGGACTGCATCGCCCTCGAGAAGGCCGGGGCCGACCGGTTCCAGTGGGACGTGATGGACGGCCAGTTCGTGCCGAACATCACCTACGGGCCCGACCTCATCGCCGCGTGCCGCCCCCTCGTCGACGTCGGCTTCGAGGCGCACGTCATGTGCCGCGACCCCGAGTGGATGGTCCCCAAGCTCGTCGACGCGGGCTGCGACATCATCATCGTCCACGTCGAGGCGATGAAGCAGCCCCACGCCACCTACCAGTCGATCCGTCAAGCCGGGGCGCGGGCAGGCATCGCCCTGTCACCCGCGACGCCGGTGAGCTACATCGAGCACGTGCTCGACCTCGTCGACCTCGTCCTCGTCATGACGGTCAACCCCGGGTTCGGCGGGCAGGCCTACATCTCCACCATGGAGCCGAAGATCGCCGAGGCCCGCGCCCTGATCGACGCCAGCGGCCACGACGTCGAGCTCGAGGTCGACGGGGGGATCAGCGCCGACACGATCGCCGGCGCGGCGAAGGCCGGGGCGAACGTGTTCACCTCGGGCAGCGCGCTGTGGAAGTACGACTCGTTCGCGGAGGGCGTCAAGGACCTGCGCGCCCGCGCCGAGGCGGCACTGGACGGCTGATCGACGGATGGTGGGCTCGACAGGTTTCGAACCTGTGACCTCTCGCGTGTGAGGCGAGCGCTCTCCCACTGAGCTACGAGCCCGGCCCGACCGAGCATAGCGGCGCGGGGAGCACCCGGCCAGCCGCTACGGGTTGACAGGAAGCGCCGCGGTGAGGATCGTGCGCTCGTCGACGGACCCATCCGGCAGGCCGGTGTTCCGGCGGCGGGTGAGCAGGAGCTTGCGCGCGTCCGCGTCGAGAGGGATGAGGTAGTAGATGCGCCCGTCCGTCACCTGCAACGGCTGGACGCCCACCACCTCACCGTCGTCCGGGCCCCGCAGGTAGACGACGTACTGCACGTCCGAGCCGCTCCGGAGGTTCATCACGAGCAGCGCGAGCTTGCCGTCGTCAACCTTGATCCGCGCGTCGAGGTCCTCGAGCGTCGACGTCCACGGGACCTCCTCGCCGAACAGCATGATCTCCGAGGCGTCGGTGACGTTGTCGGCGCGCGCCTGATGGTCGCCGATGGTGGTCCGAAGGGTGAAGTTCCAACCGGCCAGCATGATGAGCAGGACGAGGCCGACCAACGCGAGCAGCCGCGGAGAACGCAGCCCCCCCGGCGGCGCGGGCGGGAGCTCGCCCTCGCCGTCGTCGTCGTCGCTGTACTCGCGGCGCTTCGTCTCGAGGGACTTCGCTGCGCGGGCCCGGCGCCGCTCCTCGTCGCGTTCGACATCGGCAAGGTCATGCGCGAGCGCGCGCAGCTCGCCCACCCGGGCGCGGCAGTCAGAGCACTCGAGCAGGTGGGAGCGGAACACCCGACCGTCGGACTCGTCGAGCCCACCGAGCACATGGACGACCGCCATGCCCTCGAAGAACCGGTGCCCCTCCGCGTCCGTCCCCATTGTGGTGCCAGAATAGCCCGGGCCGCGGCGCCGGGGCTAGCCAGCACCTGCGGGTGAGCTACGAGGGCACCCGGCCGCGCTCCCGCGGGGCCGGGGCGCGGTCGGTCACCTCGGCGACGAGCCGGGCCACGCCGAGCTCGACCTCCTCCGCCTCGACCGCGTGCTCGAGCAGGTCTGCGATGAGTGCGGCACGCTCGTAGGGGCGGAGCATCCAGGCCTCCAGCCGGGCGAGGAGCCAGATCACGCCGAGCAGCAGCAGCGGAAACCCCGCGACAAGCGCGAGGGCTCCCACACCCACACCGAGGTTCGCCTCCACCTCCACACGCCTTTCACCGGTCCTCCCTGAGATCCCCGGTAGCAGGGGTGGAGAAACCCCGGCACCGGGGAGGCGGTGAGCGCACGATGCGGGATGGCCAACGCTCGAGCCCTCGCGACACGAGGGTCCGCCCGCACCGGATCGCGCGGGGGGCGCGGTACCGTGAGGGCGTGAACGAAGGGCGCGGCGGTGGCTGACGACGGCTGGGGGCCGGTCGAGCGCGGCGGCGGCGGAGGCGGCGGGCGTGCCGCCACGCCGTCGGCTCCGCCGCGCGAAGCCGCCCCGCGCCTTGGCGGCGACGGCTTCGGGCCGGTCCAGCGGGGCAGGGCCCTGCCCGGTCGGGGCCTCGTGCGGGGGCTGGGCCGAGGCCTGCGGCCGGCACCGGGGGGCCGGACCGGACGGGGAGTCGCACGCACGCTGCTGACCGCGGTCGCCGCGCTCGTCGTCCTCGTCCTGTTCATGGGGGCCGCGCTTGCCGCTTTCACGAGCGCCCAGGTCAACCGGGTCGACGTCGGCGGCCTCGGCCGCGCGTCCGGGCAGATGAACGTGCTCATCATCGGCAACGACAGCCGTGCAGGGCTGACCCCCGAGGAGCTCCAGGCGCTCGGCACCGAGGAGGTCGACGGCGACCGCACCGACACGATCTTCCTGCTCGCCGTCTCCGGCGGCCGCGCCGCGATGCTGTCGTTTCCCCGCGACCTCCTCGTCACCCGCTGCGACGGCACCCAGGGGCGCATCAACGGCGCCTACGCCCATGGAGGCCCGACCTGCATGGTCCAGACGGTGACCCAGGTGTCGGGCATCCCCGTGACCCACTACGCCGAGGTGAACTTCCTCGGCTTCATCACCATCGTCGACGCCGTCGGCGGCGTCACCGTCCACTTCGACGCGCCGTTCGTCGACCGACCCGCGGGCGTGGACCTGCCCGCCGGCTGCCAGCGCCTCGACGGGCGCCAGGCCATCGGCTACGTGCGGGCCCGCACGGTCGACAACGACCTCGGCCGCATCGCCCGCCAGCAGCGGTTCATCGCCGAGCTCGCGGAGGAGGTCATGCGACCGTCGACGCTGCTGAACCCGCCCCGGCTGTTCGCCACCGCCCGTGCCGCCGGCCGCGCCGTCACCGCCTCCCACAACCTCGGCACCTTCGACCTGCTGCGCCTCGCCCGCGCCGGGA
This sequence comes from Egibacteraceae bacterium, assembly GCA_035540635.1. Lineage (NCBI taxonomy): Bacteria > Bacillati > Actinomycetota > Nitriliruptoria > Egibacterales > Egibacteraceae > Egibacteraceae bacterium. The sequence goes on from DATLGH010000034.1 coordinate 21,202, forward strand.
GGGGCTTCGCCGGGGCGGGCCTCGCGACGTACACCGTGCCCGCCACCGCTCGCTCGGTCGGCGGCGCGGCGGTGCTCGTCCCCGACGCCGCCGGCGCCGAGACCCTGTTCGCCCAGTTCCGCGACGGTTCGGTGCTCCGCCCGCCGCCGGACGCCGAGGCGCCGGCCCCCCCGGCCCAACCCGGCCCCGCCGAGCCCGCGCCGCAGCCCGAGCCTGTCCCCGACGACGCGGCCGGCGCCGCGCCCGTGCCCGCGGGCTGCTGAGGGCGTGACCGCTCCGGCGACGGGACGGGGCCGCGCGGTGCGCGAGGCGCTCGACGCAGCACCGACCTGGAAGCTGTTCACGGCGGTGGCGGGCCCGCTGCTCGCCGTGTACCTCGCGACCGCGAGCTACGGGATACCCCAGAGCCCCGACCCGATCGCCGCCGCCATGCCCGCCTGGCAGCTCGTCGAGCGTGGCACCCTGTCCCTGGACGCGTCCGTCGGTGACAACCCGTGGCTCGTCGACACCGGCGAGCGGGTCGTGAGCAACCGCCAGCCGGGCGTCATCGCGTGGGGGGTGCCGTTCTACGCCCTCTGGCCGCTGCCTGCAGCGGACGACCTGCCGATGGCCCCCGCGGGGGTGGCCGCAGCCGTCGCCGCCGCGCTCGCCATGGGCGTGCTGGCCCTCGTCCTCCGCCACCTCGTCGCCCCCACCGAGGCGATGGTCGCCGCCCTCGTCGCGGGCCTGGGGACCGCCACGTGGACGGTGTCGGCCGACGGGCTGTGGCCCCACGGCCCGAGCCAGCTGTGGCTCGGGCTCGCGCTGCTCGCGCTCGCCGGCACCCGCTACGTGGCGGCTGGGCTGGGTTTCACCGCGGCGATCGTCACCCGCCCGAACGCGGCGGTCCTCGCCGCCGTGGTCGGCCTCTACCTCGCCTGGCGGCAGCGCTCGGTGCGGCCGGCGGTCCTCGTCGGCGCGGCGTCCGTGCTCGGGGTCGTCGCCCTCGTGGCCTACAACACCGCGGTGTACGGCTCCCCGTCGATCGCCGGCGGCTACCCGAGCGACTTCACCGACCGCCTCACCACCATGACGTGGCTCACCTACGCGGAGAACGTGGTCGGCACCTTCGTGTCGCCGGGCCGGGGCATCCTCGTCCTCTCCCCGTTCCTGCTCGTGCTCGCCCCGGGGCTGCGTGCGGGGTGGCGGGCGGCGCCCTCGTGGGTACGCGGCTCGGCGCTCGCCGGGGTCCTCTATCTCGCGCTGCACCTGCGGATGAACCGCTTCTCCGGCGGCACGAACTTCTTCAGCTACCGCTACCCGATCGAGTCGCTGACCCTCGCCGCGCCCCTGCTCGTGCTCGCCTGGCGGGAGTGGGTCGCGGGCAGCGCCCGGCGGATGCGGTGGTTGGCGACCGCCGTCGCCGCCTCGTTCGGCGTCCACGCGCTCGGGGCCCTCTTCTTCACCGCGCCGCTCGACCCGCGCAGCCCGTGGACCGAACCGGCGATCGTGCCGGTCGCCCGGGCGGCCGGGCCGCTGCTCGTCGGTGCCGCGGTCGCCGCGGTCGCCGCCGTGTGGGTCGCGGCGGGTCGCCGGTGGCGTCAGGGGAGGTAGCCGCGGGGGTTGCGGGCCGACCCGTTGACGCGCACCTCGAAGTGCAGGTGGGGCCCCGTGCAGCTGCCGCTGCAACCCACCGAGCCGATCCGCTCACCGGCGCTGACCTGCTGCCCGCGGCTCACCATGATGCGGCTCTGGTGCGCGTAGGCGGTGACGATCCCGCCCCCGTGGTCGATGAGGGTCATCGACCCGTAGCCGCCCATCGTGCCGGTGAAGCCCACCGTGCCCGCCCGCGCCGCCACGATGCCGGCTCCCGACGGGGCGCCGATGTCGACCCCCTGGTGCTGGCGGCCCCAGCGGGGCCCGTACTCGCTCGTCACCGGTCCGCTCGCCGGCCACACCCAGCCGCCCTGCGCGACGGGGGGCACGACGGACGTTGCGGCCCCGCCCGCGGAGCGGCTCGCACGCGGGGCCGCCGCCGCCCGGCTGGCGCGCCGGGCCATCGTCGCGAGCTCGCGGCTCTCCGCCTCGAGGTGGCGTTCCTGCGCCTCGAGCTGGGTTACCGCCTCGGAGCTCGCCGCGAACACGAGCGCGCGGTCGTTGCGCAGATCGGCGACCTCGGCGTGGAGGTGACGCTGCTGGTCGAGCACCCGTGCGAGCGTCGCCTCCTCCTCCTCGAGGACCTCTCGCTGCGCGTCGACGGCGATCCCGGCGGCCGACACGCTCTCGAGGCTGCGCCGGTCCGCCGAGGCGACGATGTCGATGTAGGAGGACCGCCGGACGGCCTCTGTGGGGTTGTCGGCGGCGAGCAGGGCGTCCATCGGGCCGCCGCCACCGCCCCGCTTGTAGAGCTCCACCGCCCGGTTGCGCATGACCCGTCGGCGCTCGGTCGCCTGGTGCTGGAGGTCGGCGAGATGATCGCGTGCGTCGTCGACCGCCTGCTGCTGGCGCTGCACCGCCTGCTCAGCCTGGCCCACGGCCGCGAGCACCTGCGCGAGATGGGCCTCGGCCTCGCGCAGCGCCGCTGCGTCCTGCGACTGACGGGCGCGGGCGGCGTCGAGCTGAGTCTTGACCGCGGCCACCTTCTGGCGCGTCTGGGTCAGGCGCCGCTCCTCGGTCGAGCGCCCGCCGCCGGAGTGCGCCCCCGCAGGGACGAGCAAGGTACCGAGCATCACCGCCACGAGGGCCATGACGACGGTTGCCTGCAATCGTCTGCGGTGCGCTTCCTGCACTGGCTCCATGTCCCGATCGCGCGCCCCTCGAGGCGGCGCCCCCGGGAACGGGCACGCCGACAACGCTGAGGAGCTCACCAAGTTGTGGGGAAGACTCGCGGAAGACTAGACGGGACGGGTGGCAGGGTCAAAGACCTCCTACGACGCACAGCGGCGCGAGCCGCCCCCCGACGCCTGGCGCAGCCGCTGGTAATCTCGTCGTCACGGTATGCGCACACTCATCCCGGCTCCGCCTCGGGGGGGCCCGATCGCACGGGTCCGGCGGGCCGCCACTCTCGGTCTGCTGGCTCTCGCCGCCCTCGCAGCCGTGGCCGCCCTGTCGCTCGGGGGCATGCGCCTGGCGCGCGCGGGCGCGTTGCCCGGCACCCAGGTCGCCGACCTCGAGGTCGGCGGCCTCGCCGAGGGCGAGCTCGCCGCCGCCGTGCGCCGCTACGCGGAGCGCCGCGAGCAGGCGCCGGTGACGGTGGCGTCGAGCGACACCCGGGTGTCGGGCGTCGCCGCGGACCTCGGCTACCGCCTCGACGTCGACGCGACGGTGCAGGCGGTCCTCCGCCGCGGCCGCCAGGCCAACCCCCTCGCCGCGCTCGCCGACCAGCTGCGGGCGTTCGGGGGCACGATCGAGGTCGAACCGGTCGAGGACGTCGACGACGCGCGCCTCGACGCGTGGCTCGAGAACACCGCCGGGGCGCTCAACCAGTTCCCCGTCGAGGGCACCCTCGAGTTCGACGGGGCGACCATCACCCGTGTCGACCCCCAGCCGGGCGCGGTGGTGCCCCCCGGACCGCTCCGCGAGCGCCTGCTCGCCGTGGTCCTCGACGCCGACGGGGACAACGTCGTACAGGCCGGAGCCGAGCCGGTGGAGCCCGAGACCACCGTGGAGGACGTCGACGCGGTGCTGGCCCAGGCCGAGCGGGCGGTCTCAGCGCCCGTGACCCTGTCGCGCGGCGACCGCGGCGTCACGTTCTCACCCGACGACATCGGCAACCTGCTCGCTGTGGCCCGTGACGGCGGGGACCTGCGCCTCGAGGTGGACCCCGCGAGCCTCGCCGACGTGGTCGCCGCGAGCACCCTCGAAGCCTTCGCGACCGAACCGGTCGACGCCCGCTTCACCGTCTCCGGTGGCGCGGTGAGCATCAGCCCCTCCCGCGAGGGCTTCCGCTTCGACCCGCAGACCGCCGCCGCGCAGCTGCTCGCCGTGGCGACATCGGAGGGCCCCCGCGACGCCACCCTCGAGGGTGAGGTCATCCCCCCGCAGCTGTCCACCGCCGACGCCGAGGCCCTGCGCATCGTCGAGCGCGTGTCGACGTTCACCACCGAGTTCCCTGCCGCTCAGAGCAGGGTCACGAACATCCACCGCATCGCCGACCTCGTCGACGGCGTGCTGCTCGAGCCGGGCGAGACCTTCTCGGTGAACCGCCACGTCGGGCCGCGCACCACCGCGAAGGGGTTCGTCGGCGGCGGCGCGATCTTCGAGGGGGAGTTCGTCGAGCAGATCGGCGGTGGCGTCAGCCAGTTCGCGACGACGCTGTACAACGCCGCCTACTTCGGCGGCTACGCCATCCCCCAGCACAAGGCGCACTCCTACTACATCAGCCGCTACCCGCCCGGGCGGGAGGCGACGCTGAACTACCCCGACGTCGACCTCGTCATCCGCAACAACTCGCCCCACGGCGCCCTCATCAAGACCGCGCACACCGGCACGTCGGTCACCGTGTCGATCTACGGCACGCGCTGGGTGAACGTGGAGTCGGTCCCCGGTGAGCGCACGAACGTGACCGCTCCCCCGCTCGAGGTCCGGCCCGCGCCCAACCTGGCGCCGGGCGGCGAACGCGTCGTCCAGGAGGGACGCCCGGGGTTCGACATCACCGTCACCCGCGTGCTCACCTTCCCCGACGGGCGCGTCGAGCAGGAGCGGGTGTTCACCCGCTACCTGCCCGAGCCGCGCATCGTCGAGCGCGGGCCGTAGTGGCCGCCCGCGCGGCGCAGGAGTCGTGACGGGCGCGCCCCACACCTACACTGCTCACCGAGTGACCGGCCTCCCCACGCCATGCTGACCGCGCTCGGCCTGCTGGCCGTCGGTGCGCTGATCGCCGCCAACGGCTACTTCGTCGCGGCGGAGTTCTCGTTCGTCGCCGCCCGCCGCACCCGTCTGGAGGAGGCGGCCTCCGCCGGCGACCGCCGCGCCACCCTCGCGCTCACCGTCCGCGAGCGGCTGTCGTTCATGCTCTCGGGCGCCCAGCTCGGGATCACCGCGACGTCCCTGCTCGTGGGCTACATCGCCGAGCCGACCCTCGGCCGCGCGCTTCGACCCCTCGTCGCCCTCGCGGGCCTCGGCGAGCAGGCCGCGTTCGGGGTCGCCTTCACCCTCGGGTTCATCGTGGCCACGACGGCCCAGATGGTCGTCGGCGAGCTCGCCCCGAAGAACCTCGCCATCGCCCGCGCCGAGCCGGTGGCCCTCTCCCTCGCCCGCTCCACCTACTGGTACACCCGCCTGGCCGGCCCGGTCATCCGCCTGTTCGACAACGCCGCGAACGGGCTGCTGCGCGCCGTGGGGATCGCGCCGGTCCAGGACGTGCCGAACGCGGTGTCCCCCGAGGAGCTCGAGCACATCATCGCCGAGTCGACCCGGGAGGGGTCGCTCACCGCCGGCCAGGCGGGCCTGCTGTCACGTGCCCTCGACTTCCGCAGCCTGCGGGCCGGCGACGTCATGGTCGCCCGCCCGCAGATCGTGTCCATCCCCGCCGACGCCACCTGCGAGGACCTGCGCCGCCTCGCCGTGGAGAGCGGGCACTCCCGCTTCCCGGTCGTCGGCGGGGACCTCGACGACGTCCGCGGGGTCGTGCAGGCCAAGGACGTCTTCCGCGTCGACGCGGCGGTGCGCGCGCGCGCGCCGGTCCGCAGCCTGCTGCAGCCCACGCTCGCGGTCCCCGAGACCGCGACGGTCGGCTCGCTGCTCGGCGAGCTGCGCGCCGCCCACAGCCCCCTCGCGGTGGTCGTCGACGAGCACGGCGGCACCGCCGGCATCGTCACCCTCGAAGACATCGTCGAGGAGCTCGTCGGGGAGATCCGCGACGAGCACGACCCGGCCGAACCGGGCGTGCAGGCGCTGCGGGACGGCTCCTTTCTCGTCCCCGGAGGGTGGCGCATCGACGAGACGGCCCGCGACACCGGTGTGGCGCTGCCCGAAGGCGACTACGACACCGTCGGCGGCCTCGTCATGGCCAGCCTCGGGCGGGTACCCGAGCCGGGCGACATCGTGGAGGTCGACGGTGCCCGGCTGCAGGTGCACTCCCTGACAGGCCTTGCCGTCGGCGCTGTCCGCCTCGTCCCCGCGGGCGCCGGGTCGGCGCGTCACGGGTCCCCGCACGACGGCGACGGAGGCCCGCGGTGAGCCCCACCGCCGCGCTCGTCGGCCTCGCGCTGCTCCTCGCCAACGGCGCGTTCGTCGCCGCGGAGTTCGCGCTCCTCGCCGCCCGCCGGTCGCGGCTGGAGCAGCTCGCCGGCGAGGGCAGGCGCGCCGCGGCTCACGCCCTCGCCGCCGTCCGCGAGCTGTCGCTCATGCTCGCCGCGGCCCAGCTCGGCATCACGATGTGCTCGCTGGGGCTCGGGGCGGTCGCCGAGCCGGCCCTCGAGCGCGGGTTGTCGCAGCTCCTCGTTCTGGCGGCCCTGCCCGAGGGCGCCCGCCACGCCATCGCCTTCGCCCTCGCACTGTCGATCGTCGTGTTCCTCCACATGGTCGTCGGCGAGATGGCGCCGAAGTCGTGGGCGATCTCCGACCCCGAACGCTCGGCGATGTTGCTCGCCCGCCCCTTCCGTGCCTTCGCGGCGGTCGTGCGACCGTTCATCCGGCTGCTCAACGCCCTCGCGAACGGCCTCGTCCGGCTCGTGGGCGTGCAGCCACAGGACGAGCTCGCCGCCACCCACTCCCCCACCGACCTGCTCATGCTCGTCGCCGAGTCCGCCCAGCAGGGGACGCTGCCCCCGGAGCAGTCCGACCTGCTCGCCCGCGCCCTCGACCTGTCCGACCTCGACGCCCAGGCGGCGATGACCCCGCGCAGCGACATCGTCGCCGTCCGCGCCGACGCGGGGATCGACGAGCTCGAGCGCCTCGCACGCGAGACGGGCCGCTCGCGCATCCCCGTCCGCGACGGCGAGCTCGACCGGATCCGGGGGGTCGTGCACGTCAAGGACCTCCTCGCCGTCCCCGCCGAGCAGCGCGCCCGCGTCACCGCCGCGACGCTGGCCCGCCCCGCGCTCGTCGCCCCCGAGTCCCGGCCGCTCGATAGCCTCATGCTCGACATGCGCCGTGACCGCCAGCACGTGGCCATCGTCGTCGACGAGTTCGGCACCGTCACCGGGCTCGTCGCGCTCGAGGACCTGCTCGAGGAGCTCATCGGCGAGTTCGAGGACGAGTCGGACCGCCCCGGGTCCGCCGGCCACGTGCTCCGGCGTCGCCCACCCGATGGCGCGCTGCTGCTGCCGGGCGCGCTGCGGCCCGACGAGCTCGCCGACCGGACCGGCGTCGCCGTCCCCGAGGGCGAGTGGGAGACCGTGGCCGGCTACGTCATCGCCCAGCTCGGGCGCCTGCCCCGGGTCGGGGACGCGGTCCCCGTGCCCGACGGGTCACGGCTGGAGGTCACGACGATGCAGGGCCACCGCATCCTCGAGCTGGCCCTCCGGCGCCCGCGGTGAGCGGAGCGGCCGGCACGACGGCGGGCCGCGAGCGGCGACCGCGCAGGGTCGTCGCGGTGGTGGCGGCCGCGGGCGTCGTCGCGGCGGTGCTCAGCCCGCCGGTCTCCGCGCGCCTGAAGGCGGTCGCGGTCGGCGCCGAGGCGATCGGCTACGCCCTTCCGCGGCCGTTCGCCGCCGACGTCTCCCGCGTGGAGACGCGGCTCGGCGGTGTCACCGGCGACCTCTACGCATCGAGCCGGCCGGCGCCCGCCATCGTGCTGCTGCCCGGAGCCACTCCGGCCGGGCGGGACGACCCTCGCGCGGTGGCCGTCGCCCGCGCCGTCGCCAGGGCCGGACGGACGGTCTTCGTCCCCGAGCTCACCCTCTACGCGCGCAGCATCGACGTGGAGGACGTCGACCGCATCGCCACGGCGGCGACCGCACTCGCCGGCCATCCCCTCGGGCTGGGACCCGTCGTGATCGTCGGGTTCTCCTACGGCGGCGCCTACGGCCTCGTCGCCGCGGCCGACCCCCGCCTGTCGGGGCGCCTCGCCCTCGTCGCGACGTTCGGCGCCTACTGGGACCTCCTCGGTGTCGTCCAGGCGGCCACGACGGGCACGTCGATCGTCCAAGAGACGCGCATCGGGTGGAACGCCGACCCCCAGGCCGGCGAGCTGCTCACCGAGCACGCCGTCCAGCTGGCCCCCGCGGGCCACCGCGACCAGCTCGCGGCGGCGCTGGCGGGCCAGGCCGAACCCGCCGAGCTCGACAGGGACGCCCGGGCGCTCTACGACCTGCTCACCAACGACGACCCCGAGCGCACGCCCGCGCTCGCCGCACGGCTCGCGCCCGACGCGCGCCGCACCCTTCGGCAGCTCTCACCCGCCCGCACCGCTCACCGGGTCGACGCGCCGCTCGTCGCGATGCACGCGGTCGACGACCCGGCGGTGCCCTACGCCGAGGCGCTGCGGCTCGTGCGCGACCGCCCCGACGCCCGCCTGCTCACCGTCGAGCTGTTCACCCACGTCGACTTCGCCCCGGCGAGCCTGCTCGCGGGCGCCCCGGACCTCTGGCGCACCTGGCGCTTCGCCGGCTGGGTGCTCGCCGCACAGGAGCGCCCCGTCCTCGCAGGTCGGGCTAGTAGGTGGGGATGGAGCGGTCCACCTGGCGCGCGTAGGCGTTGATGCCCCCGTGGAGGTTGCGCACCTTGCGGAAGCCCGCCTCGCTGAGCAGCCGGCACGCCTGCGCCGAGCGGACGCCGCTCTTGCAGTGGACGACGATGTCCTCGGCCGAGTCGAGCTCGTGGAGGCGCTGGGGCAGGGTGCCGAGGGGGATGAGGTCGGCGCCGGGGATGCGGGAGATGTCGTACTCGTGCGGCTCGCGGACGTCGATGACGCGGACGTTCTCGCGCACGCGCGCGAACTCCTCGGGGGTGATCTCCACCAACCCGCCGTCGCTCACCTGCTGCTCCCCCTCGACGGCGGGCACGCCGCAGAACTGCTCATAGTCGATGAGCTCCGTGACCGTCGGGTTCTTGCCGCAGATGGGGCACTCCGGGTCCTTGTTCACCTTGATGGTCTGCCAGCGTGACTCGAGGGCGTCGTAGATCTGCATCCGACCGACGAGCGGCTCGCCGATGCCGGTGAGCAGCTTGATGCCCTCCGTGGCCTGGCCGGCGCCGATCGTGGCGCAGATGACGCCGAACACGCCGCCCTCCGCGCACGACGGCACCATACCGGGCGGCGGCGGCTCGGGGAACATGCACCGGTAGCAGGGGCCCTCCTTGGCGTAGAAGACCGCCAGCTGGCCGTCGAAGCGGAAGATCGAGCCGTACACGTTCGGCTTGCCGAGCAGCACGCACGCGTCGTTCACGAGGTAGCGCGTGGGGAAGTTGTCCGTCCCGTCGATCACGACGTCGTAGCCGGCCACGATGTCGAGGGCGTTGTCGCTCGTCAGCGCGGTCTCGTGGAGGCGGACCTCGACGTGGGGGTTGATGTCGTTGATCGTGTCCCGCGCGCTCTCGACCTTGCGCTTGCCGATGTCCGAGGTCCCATGGATGACCTGGCGCTGGAGGTTGGATTCGTCGACGACGTCGAAGTCGACGAGGCCGAGCGTGCCGACCCCCGCGGCCGCGAGGTACATGGCGAGCGGCGAGCCGAGCCCACCGGTGCCCACGAGCAGGACCTTCGCCGCCTTCAGGCGGCCCTGCCCCTCCACGCCCACGTTCGGCATGATGAGGTGGCGCGCGTAGCGGCGGATCTCGTCGTTGGTCAGGGGGGCCGGCTCTTTGATGAGGGGTTCCATGCGGCAGTCAACCATTCGTGCAGGCGGAAATTCCCTCTGATGGTACGCCTCGCGACGGTGACCCCCGGGTGGCAACAGGGCAAACCGGGGGGGTCCGTGGCGGCAGCAGGGTGATGCGCAGGCCGATGCCGAAGTCGAGGTCGCCGGCGGCGCGCGTGGTCGCGAAACGGTCAACAGCAGTCATGACGTCGCGGGTTGCGACCCCCACGAAGATTCAGACGCTGAACCCCATCGCGCGGAGCTCGTCCTTCGCCTCGTCGGCGATCATGTCGGTGCTCCACGGCGGCGAGAACGTGAACTCGACGTCGACCTCCTCGACCCCCGGCAGGGGCGCGAGCACGAGCGTGCACTGGGAGTGGATGAGCTCCGTCAGCGGGCACCCCATCGACGTGAGCGTCATCTCGACGGTGACCTTGCCGTTGTCCTTGTGGATGGCGTAGATGAGGCCGAGGTCGACGACGTTGATGCCGATCTCGGGGTCCATGACCGCCTTGAGCGCCTGGCGCATGGCCTCCTCGGTCGCCATCCCGTCCTCGCCGACCGGGACGTCGGTGAAGGCGTCGGGCGCACCGGTTCCCGCGCCCGCCTCCTGCGGCCAGCTTCGCATGTCGGTCTCACTCATGGGTGACGCGGTGTCCCGCTTCCCCCTCCCGGTAGGTCTCCATTGCGTCCCTCAGCGCCATCCACCCGAGCAGGGCGCACTTCACCCGTACGGGGAACTTCGCCACGCCCTGGAACGCCACCCCGTCGAGCAGGTCGTCCTCACGCTTCAGGGCCTCGCCGTGCATCATGAGCCGGAAGGCCTCGGCGAGGTCGTCGGCGTCGGTGAGCTCCCGGCCGAGCACGGCCTCGGTCATCGCCGAGGCCGCCGCCATCGAGATCGAGCAGCCCTCGCCCTCGAACGCGAGCTTGTCGATGCGTTCACCGTCGACGTGCATGCGCAGGTCGAGCTCGTCCCCGCAGAGCGGGTTGGAATGGTGCACGTGCACGTCGCACGGCTCGAGTTCCCCTGACCGGTTCCGCGGCTTGCGGTAGTGGTCGAGGATGATCTCGTGGTAGAGGTCGTCCAGTGACATGGGTGTCGTCATACCGCCTTCTGCTCGATGACGGATGTCGGGTTGCGGTGTCGCCACTCCATCGCGCTAGGCATCGAAGAACTTCCTGGTTACCTCGATCGCGTCGACGAGCGCGCCGAGCTCCTCCAGGGTGTTGTAGAGGTAGAAGGACGCCCTCGTCGTGGCGGGCACGCCGAGCACCCGCATGAGCGGCTTCGCGCAGTGATGCCCCGCACGCACCGCCACGCCCTCGCGGTCCATCAGCGTGCCGACGTCGTGGGGGTGGATGCCCTCGATGGTGAAGCTCACCGCAGCCCCGCGCGCGTGCGGGTCCTTCGGCCCGTGCACGACCACCCCGTCTATCGAGCCGAGCGCGTCGAGCGTCCTGCCGAGCAGCTCGATCTCGTGCGCCCGCACGGCGTCCATGCCGATGCCCGACAGGTAGTCCACCGCCGCGCCGAGCCCGACCGCCTCCGTGTACGGGGGGGTCCCCGCCTCGAACTTGTAGGGGATCTCGTTGAAGGTCGTGCCCTCGAGCGTGACGTTCGTGATCATCTCGCCGCCACCGAGGAACGGCGGCATCGCGTCGAGCAGCTCCGGCTTGCCGGCGAGGACACCGATGCCGGTCGGCCCGCACATCTTGTGGCCGGTGAAGCCGAGGAAGTCCGCGTCGAGCTCGCGCATGTCGGTGGGGACGTGCGGGACGCGCTGCGCGCCGTCGACGACCACGACCGCCTCCGCGTTGGCGGCCCGTACCTTGGCGGCGAGCTCGGCGACCGGCACGACCGTGCCGAGCACGTTCGACATCGCCGTCACGGCGAACAGCTTGACCCGCCCCGTCGCGACGATCTCGTCGAAGGCGTCGACGTCGAGGAACCCGTCGCCCGTGACCGGCACGTAGCGCAGGTCGTAGCCGGCGATCGGCTGCACGAGCTGCCACGGGACGATGTTCGCGTGGTGCTCCATCTGGGTCGACAGGAGGATGTCGCCCTCGCCGAGGCGGGTGCGGGCCCACGAGTAGGCGACGAGGTTGAGCGCTTCGGTGACGTTCTTCGTGAACACGACGCCGCGGGGGTCGGCCCCGACGAAGCGTGCGATCTTCGTCCGCGCGTCCTCGTAGGCCTGGGTGCACTCCTCGGCCAGCGCGTGCACCCCGCGGTGGACGTTCGCGTTGTAGTGCTCCGCGACGCGCGCCATCGCGTCGATGACCGCGCGGGGCTTCTGGCTCGTCGCGGCGGAGTCGAGGTAGACGAGCCTGCGCCCATGGACCTGACGGTCCAGGACGGGGAAGTCCCTGCGGATGGTGGCGACGTCGAGCATCGGCGGGTTCAGCGCGCCCTTCTCTTCCTAGACCTTGCTCTTCAGGTGCTCGTAGCCCTTGGCCTCGAGCTCGTCCGCGAGCTCCGGGCCGCCCGACTGGACGATGCGCCCCTCGAACATCACGTGCACCCGATCGGGGGTGATGTACCGAAGGATACGCGTGTAGTGGGTGATGAGGAGGACGCCGAGGTCAGGGCCCCGCAGACGGTTGACGCCCTCCGCGACGACCCGAAGCGCGTCGACGTCGAGACCCGAGTCGGTCTCGTCGAGGACCGCGATCTGCGGCCGCAGCACCGCCATCTGTAGGATCTCGAAGCGCTTCTTCTCGCCGCCGGAGAAGCCCTCGTTCACGTTGCGCTGGAGGAACTTCTCGTCCATGTCGAGTTTGGCCATCTCCTCGCGGAGCACCTGCATGAACTTGCGTACGGGGATGTCCTCGTCGCTGACCGCGTTCACCGCGGTGCGCAGGAAGTTCGTGAGCGACACCCCGGGGATCTCCGTCGGGTACTGCATCGCGAGGAAAAGGCCGAGTCGCGCCCGCTCGTTGGGGGGCAGCTCGGCGATGTCCTCACCCCTGACGAGGATCCGGCCACCGGTGATCTCGTACGCGGGGTGGCCCATGATCGCGTAGGCGAGCGTCGACTTGCCCGACCCGTTCGGGCCCATCAGCGCATGGGTTTCGCCCTTGGCGACCTGGAGGTCGAGTCCGTGCAGGATCTCGGTGCCCTCCACCTGCACGGTCAGGCCCTGGATGTACAGGTCGGTGTTTATCATCTTCTTCCTCAACGGTTTCATGGCGGTCCCGTGACTAGTAGTGGCGGGGAGCGGGGGCGTCGTTCAGCTGCTGCTCGACGTCGACGTAGACCTTGCCGTCTTCGATCTTGGTCGCGTAGACGGGGATCGGCTTGACCGCCGGCAGCGAGTCCGGCTCGCCGGTGTCGAGGTCGAACACCGAGCCATGGAGCAGGCACTCGATGGTGTTGTCCTCGAGGTAGCCCTCGGGAGCGAGGTCGTAGTCGGCATGACTGCAGGTGTTGTGCACAGCCTTGACGGTGGTGGCGTCGAGCCGCGCGAGTGCGATCGGCTCGCCGCCCGCGACCACCTTGACCGAGTGGCCGATCTCGATGTCCTCCAGGTTGGCAACCACCTCGAAACCCATCACCGCCTCCGGGGGTCCATGAGCACGTGCGCTCCCGAGCGGATCTCCTGCTCGATCTCGCCCAGGATGGTCTCGGTGACGGCCGGCAGCTCGATCCGGTCGGTGACCTCGCCGAAGAACCCGAACACGAGCATGCGCACGGCCTCGTCGTGGGGTATGCCGCGCGAGGTGAGGTAGAACAGCTGCAGCTGGTCGACCTGGCCGACCGAGGAGTGGTGCCCGCACTGCACCACGTCCGAGCAGAGGATCTCCAGGAACGGGATCGAGTCGGCGTGGGCGCCGGCGGTGAGGATGAGGTTGCGGTTGGTCTCGTCCGACGTCGTGGCCTTCGCATGTGGCTCGATGCGGATGTTGCCGAACCACGTCGCGCGGGAGTTGCCTTGCAGCGCCCCCTTGTAGATCGACTCGCTGGAGGTGTTCGGGGCGTTGTGGTGTATGACGGAACGGTGCTCCATCTGCTGCTCGCCGGAGGCGAAGTACACGCCGAACAGCTCGGCGTGCCCGCCGGGGCGGTTCAGGCCCACGTCGGGACGCAGGTACACGGTGCCGCCCCCGAGGGTCGCCTCCAGGTGGCGGTACACGGCGTTGCGCTGGACGTGGCCGCGGTGGCTGCCGACGTGGTCCACGCCGGCGCCCCAGTCCTGCGCGGTGACGACCTGCGCGCGGGCGCCGTCGCCCACGACGACCTCGATCACCTCCACGACCGTGGCCTGCCCCTCGCCGGCGTGGTCGACGTAGATCTTGGCCTCGGCGAACGCCTCGAGTACTACGAGCACCCGTGGCACGTGAGCCCCGTCGGCGTCGGCGTGGATCGTCACCGTGATGGGGTCGACGATCTTCGTGTCCGACCGCACCCGGACGAACGCACCGGCGGTGAAGCCGGCGAAGTTGAGGGCGTTGAACTTGTCAGAGGCGCCCACCGCCACGCCGAGCGCGTTGTGCACGACCTCGGGATGCTGTCGCGCCGCGGTGGAGATGTCGGAGACGAGCACGCCGGGGTCATGGCTGACCGCCTCGACGACCGTGCCGTCGACGATGCGGATGCTGCCCGCAACCTTGTCGCCGAGCGCGGCGACGACGCCGGTTACCCGAGCTCGCCCCTGCCCGCCCGAGGTCACGACCGGGCGGTCGAGGTCGAACCGCGCGGGGTCGGTGTAGCGCCACTCCTCCATGCGCTTGTCGGGCCACTCGAGGTCGCTGAAGGCCTTGAACGCCTCCTGCCGGCGGTCCCGCAACCATTCCGGCTCCCCCAGCCGCTCCGACGTCGCGAGCACGTCCGCCTCGGTCAAGTCCCTCAAGTTCGTCACAGTCCGGTTTTCCTTCTTCAACGAGGTTGGCGGTACCGCCCGATCAGCCGACCCGACGCGGGGCGGTCGAACGAGGCGAGCGGGGCCGCGTGGAGCGTTGGCGGGGGCCACCGCCGCCCGGAGGGGGCTAAAGGTTTCAGCGAGCGCAGCGTCCCCCGGAGGGCGGGGGTGGCCCCCGCCCCCAGGTTCGAGCTCACCCGACCGACCCCTCCATGTTCAGGCTGATCAGGCGGTTGAGCTCCACCGAGTACTCCATCGGCAGCTCCTTGGAGATCGGCTCGATGAAGCCGCGCACGATCATGGCCATCGCCTCGGCCTCCTCGACCCCGCGCGACTGCAGGTAGAACAGCTGCTCCTCGCCGATCTTCGACACGCTCGCCTCGTGGGAGATCTGCGCGTCCTCCTCGGCGATGTTCATGTACGGGTAGGTGTCGCTGCGGGCGTGCTCGCTCAGGAGCAGCGCGTCGCAGATCGTCGAGTTCTTCACCCGGTGCGCGCCTTGGGCGATCTCGACCTGGCCGCGGTAGCTCGTGCGGCCGGTGCCCTGCGACACCGACTTCGACACGACCGAGCTCGAGGTGTCCGAGGCGTGGTGGTGCATCTTCGCGCCGGCGTCCTGGTGCTGGCCGTCGCCGGCGAACGCCACCGATAGGACCTCGCCGCGGGCGCCGCGGCCCATGAGGTACACGCTCGGGTACTTCATCGTGAGCTTGGAGCCGATGTTGCCGTCGATCCACTCGACGGTTGCGTCCTCGTAGGCGGCGGCGCGCTTGGTCACGAGGTTGTAGACGTTGTTGGACCAGTTCTGGATGGTCGTGTAGCGCAGGCGTGCGCCGGGCTTGGCGATCAGCTCCACCACCGCGGAGTGCAGCGAGTCCGAGGAGTAGATCGGCGCGGTGCAGCCCTCGACGTAGTGCACGTAGGAGCCGGGCTCGGCGATGATGAGCGTGCGCTCGAACTGGCCCATGTTCTGGGTGTTGATGCGGAAGTAGGCCTGCAGCGGAATGTCGACCTTGACGCCCTCGGGCACGACGATGAACGACCCGCCGGACCACACCGCGGTGTTGAGCGCGGCGAACTTGTTGTCGTTGGCCGGGATGATCTTGCCGAAGTGCTCGCGGAAGATGTCCTCGTGCTCGCGCAGTCCCGTGTCGGTGTCGAGGAAGATCACGCCCTGGGCCTCGAGGTCCTCGCGCACCTTGTGGTAGACGACCTCGGACTCGTACTGGGCGGCGACGCCGGCGACGAGCCGCTGCTTCTCCGCCTCGGGGATGCCCAGGCGGTCGTAGGTGTTCTTGATGTCCTCGGGCAGGTCCTCCCAGGAGTTGGCCTGCTTCTCCGTGGACCGCACGAAGTAGAAGATGTCGTCGAAGATGATCTTCGACAGGTCACCGCCCCAGTTGGGCATGGGCCGGCGCAGGTAGTGCTTGTAGGCCTTCAGGCGCATGTCGAGCATCCACCTGGGCTCGTCCTTCAGCGCCGAGATCTCGCGGACGACGTCCTCGGACAGTCCGCGCTTCGGCTCAAAGACCGGCTTGCCCTCGTCGTGCCAGCCGTACTTGTACGTACCGAGCTGCAGGTCTTCCGCTTTCGTGGCCATGGATCGCTCCTAGAGGGGCTTTGACGTGCAGTCGTCGGTGATGTGGCAGACGCACGCAGGCGCGCCGCCCGCGATGGTCATCTCGCGCGACACCGGGGTGCCGAGCAGCTCGCTGAACAGCTGGGTCTCGTACGCGCAGATCTCGGGGTGCTGCTCCGCGACCTCCTTGATGGCGCAGTGACCCTGGGTGAGCTCGAGGACGGTGCGGCCGTCCGCGTCGGTCGCCCGCCCCGCCTGGGCGAAGTAGCCGTCGGCGCTCAGCAGCTCGGCCAGGCGCGTCGGGCCCTCCCTGGAGTCCACCCCGGACAGCGCCGTCGCGTAGCGCCCGCCCTGGCGGGCGACCCGCCACCGCATGAAGCGGGCCAGCGCGTCGTGCCCGTGCTCCTGCTCGAGGTAGGTGAGCAGCTCGATGGCGAGCTGGGCGGAGTTGTCGGGGAACAGCCGGTGCGCGCGGTCGGTCAGGGCGTACCGGGCGCTCGGGCGACCCGGGCCGTCCCGGCGGACCGTCTGCGCGTCGACGAGGCCGTCACGCTCGAGCACCTGCAGGTGCCGGCGGATCGCCACCTCGGACAGGCCGAGGGTCGCCGCGAGCTCGGCCACCGACTGCGCCTGCCGGCGCAGCTCGTCGACGATGCTCGCGCGCGTGTCGCCGAGCAGGTCGACGAGCATGGCGGGTTCTCTCCGGGTCACGACAATTACTGTACCGCAATGTTGAGAAACCTACACAGGTTCGTCGCTCTGGCGGGCACGGCGTCCGGCTGCCCCCTCTCCCGGGGGCGCTTCGCTCGGGCAGGCCCCCTGCCAGGGAGCGGCTAAAGGCCGAACTGGTGCTCGAGCTGGCGGAGGAGCTCCGCGCGGCTGAGCTCGGCGCGGCGGACCGCCACGCGCTGGTCGGGGCCGCGGCGGGCGACCTCCGCGACGGTCTGGCACAGAACGATGATGTCGAAGGGCTTCGTGAGGTAGCCGTCCGCCCCGGTGCGGTAGGCCGTGACGTGGTCGGTCTCCCCGGCCTTGGCCGTCAGCATGATGACCGCGACGTCGACGTGGTCGGGGCTGCGCCGCAGCAGGGACAGCACCTCGTAGCCGCTCATGCCCGGCATCATGACGTCGAGCAGCACGACGTCGACCCGGGCCTCGGCGAGGATCGCCAGACCGGCGAGCCCGTCGTCGGCCTCCAGGACTTCGGCGTAGCCCTCGAGGGCCGCGCTCACGATCGACCGGATGACCGGCTCGTCGTCGATCACCAGCACCCGCATCCCGGCTGTCTCCTCTCGTTCCCCCCGGATGTTCGGCCGTCCGCGCGCCCGACTTGAGCGTCTTGCCGGCGTGGGCTGCGTGGGGCTGGAGGAGCGAGGCGACTACGCGGGGGCGTCGACGACGAGAACCCCGTCAGGCAGCTCGACGTCGTTCCACAGGCGCGTGCCCCGCAGCTGGTTGCGGCTGCCGACCACGGTGCGGGCGCCGACGATCGCGTTGCGGAGCACGACCTCGTCGCCGATCCTCGCCCCGGCGCACACGATGGAGTCGATGATCTCGGTCTTGTGGCCGACCTCGACGTCGTCGAAGAGGACACACCCCTCCAGCTCGGCTCCGGAGCGCACGATGCACCGGTCGCCGAGGACCGTGCGGCCGAACAGCTGCACACCCGCCTCGAGGCGTGTCCCCGAGCCGATCACCGCGGGCTGGATCACCGTGCTGCCCTCCCGCTCGACGTCGTCGCCCTCCCAGAGGCCGTCGGCAGTGAGCCGGCCCTCGGGCCACCAGTCGACGCGCCCCTCCATGACGTGGCGGTTGGCCGACAGGTAGAAGCGCGGCCGGCCGATGTCGAGCCAGTAGCCGCCGTCGAAGATGCCGTAGAGCGGCTCGCGCTCCTTCACCAGGCCCGGCAGCAGCCCCTGCTCGAAGGAGAAGAACGAGTCGGGTGGGATGTGGTCGAGCAGGGACGGGTCGAGCATGAGGATGCCCGCGTTCACCAGGTGCGAGCTCGTCTCCTCGGGGACGGGCTTCTCGAGGAAGCGCTGCACGCGGCCCTCCTCATCGAGCTCGAGCACCCCGAACTCATGGACGTTGCGCGCGGACGTGAGCCAGAAGGTGAGCGTCGCGTCGCGCTCGGCGTGGAACTTCGCCATCGTCCCGACGTCGGGGCTCGCGACCACGTCGCCGTTCATCCAGAGCAGGGGGCGGTCGTCGAAGGCGCCCTGATCGGCGCACCAGCGCAGCGCCCCACCGGTGCCGAGAGGCTTCGGCTCGGTGATGACCCGCAGGGTGATCCCCAGCCGCTCGGCCTCCTTCTCCACCCCGCTGAAGCGCTCCGCGTTGTACCCGAGCGCAAGCGTCACGTCCTCGATCCCCGTGGCGGCGAGGTGGCGCAGCTGGTGCTCGATCAGCGGCCGGTTCGCGATGGGCACCAGCGGCTTGGGCAGATCGGCGGTGACCGGGCGGAGCCGCGTTCCCTTGCCGCCTGCCAGTATCACGGCCTGCACGTCAGCCACGAGGCGTCCTTTTTCGTCGGATCTCGCATGATGTTCCGCCGAGGACCCGCACGGCAAACCCTATGGGGCATCCGAACCCTCCGCTACACGAGCGCGAGCGACTCGCGGCGGCATCGCCTGACCGTGGACGACGTGAGGCGCCACAAGACGAGCGCCCCGAGCAGGGCGGCGAGCACGGCGAGCAGCGCCGTGGTCGCGGGACTGACCGCGGCGAGGTCCCACACGCCGTCGAGCGCGAAGCTGTCGCCCGAGCCCGGCACTGGCAGCTGGGGGGCCTCCCCCGTCGGGCTCAGCAGACCGAGCAGCCACGGGCCCACGAAGAACACCGTTACGATGACCGCCAGCCGCAGCGCGCCGCCGCTCTCGACGATCGCGCGCACCGACGGGGCCCGGGCGGACTGCCACACGCCGAAGACCGCCGCGGCGTAGGCGACCACGACCGCCCCGGCCAGGGCGGCAGCCACCACGCCGACCGACGGCAGCGGCGCCGTGGACAGGCCGAGCGCCCGGGCCGCGAGCGCCCCGGGGATCCACACCGCGACGAACAGCCAGCCGCGCAGCGCCCCGTAGAGCGTCGCCGCGGCGACCTTGCCGACCGCGATGCCGGCGTCGGAGAGCGGCGAGGCGAGCAGCGACTCGAGTGTGCCCCGCTCCCGCTCCCCGGCCAGCGAGTCGATGGCGACGAGCCGCGCCGGCAGGAACGCCATGAACACCGCGAAGAAGACCGGCAGGTTCGCCACCGCGGTGAACCGCAGCGGCACGAGCAGGCCGAACAGCCCGACGACGCCGAGGGTCCGGGTCAGCGGCTTGCGGCCCACCCGGCCGAGCAGGTCCCCGAGCTCCTTGCGGAGCACGAGCTGCCAGTCGGGGACGGGCCGGCGGGCAGGCGTCCCGGCGGCACCGGCGGGACCGCTCATGGCGTCCGCGGTTTCACATCCGGCGCCGCCGTGGCTGCGGGCCGCTCACCTGCCCACCCTGCAAGGCCCTCCGCCACGCCGGCGCTGGACGCTCCCCCACCCTCGGCGGGCCACCCCCCTCCCCTCGCCGGGATGGTCGAGGGCCCGGGTGGCGCGGGCTCGTCGCCGTCGACGGTGTCGGAGATGAGGGACAGGAAGGCGGCCTCGAGGGTCTGGTTCTCGGGTTCGACGCGGTGCAGCGCCGCCCCGGCCCGCACGAGCGCCCCGACGACGGGCGCGACGCCGTCGAGACCGTCGACGGTCACCGCGACCGCTTCGCCGCCGATGGCGCTCCACGTGGGACGGGGCAGCGCCGCGGCGGCCGCCTCGAGGACGCCGCGCCCCTCGACGCGGACGCGGGTCACGCGCGCGCCGCGGCGAAGCTCCGCGGGCGCGTCCGAGGCGATCACCCGCCCGTCCTTGACGACGGTGACGACGTCGCACATGCGCTCGGCCTCGGCGAGCAGGTGCGTGGTGAGGAACACCGTCGTGCCCCCGGACACGAGGTCGAGGATCTCTCGACGCAGACCGGCGGCTGCGGCCGCGTCGAGACCGTTGGTGGGCTCGTCGAGCACGAGCAGCTCGGGTCGGCCGACGAGCGCCCGCGCGACCGCCATGCGCTGGCGGATCCCACGCGACAGGTGCTGGGGGCGCTCGTCGAGGCGGTGCGCGAGGCCGAGCTCCTCCACGACCTGCTCGACGCGCGCGCGGGCGGCGGCGCGGTCGAGCCCGTAGGCCGCGGCAGCGAACTCGAGGTTCGCGCGGACGCTCAGGCCCTCGTACAGACCGTGGTGCTCGAGGACGGTCCCCGTGCGCCGGCGCACCGACGCCCCCCCGGCCGGCAGCTCGCGCCCGAGGACCCGCACGGTTCCCGACGTCGGCGCGATGAGGCCGAGCAGGAGTCGGATGGTGGTGGTCTTGCCGGCGCCGTTTGGCCCGAGGAAGCCGAAGACGGTGCCCCGGGGGACCGCGAGGTCGATGCCGTCGAGCGCCCGGGTCGTGCCGAAGTCGCGCGTCAGGCCCTCACAGCGCACCACCTCGTCACCGTCGGGCGGGCCCTTCGACAGCCGAGGCACGGGGGCGTGCCCGGTGACGCCGGGTGATGGTGGAGGGTGGGAGGGGGAGCGGTCCGAAGGCGGCACTCGACACGCCCCCTCGACCGAGCCGGCTACTGGTGGGACCTGCGGCGGCGACGCACCTCGCCCTGGATCATGTCCGACTGGTGCATGAACTTGCGGAGCCGCTGGTTGAACTCCTTGTCCGGCTTCGTCGTCTGCCGGCGCTGCACCTCCTCCTCCCACTGCGGGTCGGCCCGCTTGATCGAGAGGTCGATGCGGCCGTCGTCCTTCACGGCGACGACCTTCACGTCCACCTCTTGTCCCTCGCTGAGGTAGGCGTGGATGTTCTCCACGAAGTCGCGGTCCACCTCGCTGATGTGCACGAGCCCCGTCGTGTCGGGAGCGATCTCGACGAACGCCCCGAAGTCGTGCAGACGGACCACCTTGCCGCGGACGATGCTACCTGGGTGTGCGGACACCATACTCCTCTCGCGGTCACACGCGCCTCGAAGCAACGGTTGACCGCTGATCGCTGTCAGGACGGATACGGAAAGGCTACCAGCCCCGGCGCGGTGCAGACGTCCAGGCTCGGGGACAGCCCATCCGCGTGACCTGCGCGGGCCAGGAGCGCGGCCCTCCGCGGTGGGCCGCCGCCCGGGCACCCCGGCGTGCTCACCGGCGCTGGCACACCCGGCAGTACGTCGTGCCGCGCCCGCCGAGCACGGTCTTCACGAGCGGCTCGCCGCACCGGGCGCAGGGCCTGCCCGCCTGCCCGTAGGCCGTGAGGAAGGTCGCGAACCGCCCCGACTCGCCGTTCACCATGGCGTAGTCGCGGAAGGTCGTCCCCTCGCGCTCGATGGCTTCGGCGAGCACCGCGCGGATGGCCTCCCAGAGGGCCCGCGCGCGCTCGCGGCCGACCCGGCGGGCGTGGGGGTTGACCCGCGCGCGCCACAAGGCCTCGTCGGCGTAGATGTTGCCGACCCCCGCGACGGGCCGCTGCGTGAGGAGGTAGGGCTTCACCGGCATGCGGCTGCCCGCGAGCGCGGCGTGGAAGGCGTCGGGGCGGAACTCCTCGGAGAGGGGTTCGGGCCCCAGCTGGGCCAGGGTGGCGATCGTGGAGTAGTCGCCGGCGTCGACGACGCTGAGCCGTCCGAACCGGCGGACGTCGCGGAAGTGCAGGGCCGCGCCCTCCCCGCCGTGGGGGCCGGCGGGGTCGGCGAGGAGGTGGAAGGTCGCGCGGACGTAGGGGTCGGGGTCGGCGAGGCGGAAGGAGCCGGTCATGCCGAGATGCATGACGAGCTCGCGGTCTGGCGATGAGCGCCCCGCGGGGTCCCCGGCGCCCGGAGCGGGCACCAGCGGCAGGAGGAGGTACTTGCCGCGGCGGTTCACCGCGCTGATGCGCCGGCCGGCCGCCTCGTCGAGGCGGCTGAACCGTCGCTGCGGTGTGGCCTTTACGCCGACGATCGTGCGTCCCGTCAGCAGCGGCGCGAGCTGGCGGCGAATGCTCTCGACCTCGGGCAGCTCGGGCACGCGCCCATGATGCCGTGTCATGGTTCAGGCAGGCTCCTTGCCTGCCGATCACCTGGGAACCGGCAGCCGCGCACGCGGCAGCCCCGATCCCGAGCCGACTTCCATGGGTGTGGTGCACGGTTTCCATCAGCTGCCCGGCGCGGGGTCGCGGCAGTTCGACCCTGGTGCCGTGGAGCTGTTCCTGCGCGCCCAGTCGGCATGGCTGGGCCAGGGACTGGCGCGCGCCTTGGACCCCGTGGCCGTGCGCATCGTGCTGGCCGCCCACGACGCGTCCCACCCATCGTGGCTCGGCGTCATCGCCGCGACGCAGCAGGCCCTCGGCGCCGCCCCTGGCCAGGCGCTCGCCGGGTTGTACGCCTTTCACGGCCGCGTCGCCGGGTGCCTCGAGCGGGGCCCCGACCCGCTGCTCGACGCCTTGGTGGCCGAAGGGGTAAGACGGCTGCTCTCCGTGCGTCTCGCCGCGTTGACCGAGGCGGCGGTCGCCGCGTCCGTCGCGCCGGGAGCCGTCGTAGGCGCCACGCCCGCCGAGGCTCGGCCCGCAGGCTAACCTCGGTCGGTACCACCCGCGTCGGTAGCACCCGCGAAGGAGGTCGCCATGACCGACGTCGTGCCCTCGGTTCCCGACGCCGCCAACGAGCCGGTCCGCGCCTACTGCCCCGGTAGCCCCGAACGTGCCGCACTCGCCGACCGGCTCGCCGCGATGGCCGAGGAGCGGGTGGAGGCGCCGGCGGTGATCGCCGGGCAGGCGGTCACCGGCGGCGAGACATTTCCGGTCACCGCCCCGCACGACCACCGGCTCGTGCTCGCCGACGTGCACGCCGCGGACGCGGGACGGGTCAGCCGGGCGATCGACGCAGCGCTGCAGGCCGCGCCCGCCTGGGCGCGCACGCCCTTCGAGGAGCGCGCCTCGGTGCTCCTGCGCGCGGCCGAGCTGCTGGCCGGCCCGTGGCGCGACACGCTGAACGCCGCGACCATCCTCGGACAGTCGAAGTCGTGGCAGCAGGCCGAGATCGACGCCGCCTGCGAGCTCGTCGACTTTCTCCGGTTCAACTGCCACTTCGCCCAGCGCCTCTACGCCGAGCAGCCGCTGTCCGTCGCCGGCGCGTGGAACCGGATCGACTACCGGCCCCTCGAGGGCTTCGTGCTCGCGGTGACGCCGTTCAACTTCACCGCGATCGCCGGCAACCTGCCCACCGCGCCGGCCCTGCTCGGCAACGTCGTCGTCTGGAAGCCGTCGGAGAAGCAGGCCCTGGCCGCACACCACACCATGCGCCTCCTGCAGGCCGCGGGCCTGCCCGACGGCGTCATCAACCTCGTCCACGGCGACGGGGCGCTCGTCACCGACGTGGCGCTCGACCGTCCCGAGTTCGCGGGGCTGCACTTCACCGGGTCGACGGCTGTGCTGCGCCACCTGTGGCGCACGGCCGGCGAGCGCATCGAGCGTTACCGCTCCTACCCCCGGCTCGTCGGCGAGTCGGGGGGCAAGGACTTCGTCGTCGCGCACGCGAGCGCCGAGGTCGAGCCCCTCGTCGTCGCCCTCGGCCGCGGGGCGTTCGAGTACCAGGGCCAGAAGTGCTCGGCGGTCTCCCGCGCCTACGTCCCCCGCTCGCTCTGGCCACAGGTGCGCGAAGGCATCGCCGACCTCGCCCGCGCCCTGCCCATGGGCGACCCGGCCGACCCGGCGACGTTCCTCGGCGCGGTGATCGACGGCACGGCCTTCCGCAAGCACGTCGACGCCATGGCGAAGGCCCGCAGCGTCGGCAACGAGGTGCTCGTGGGGGGCGGTGCCGACGACGCCTCCGGCTGGTTCGTCGAACCGACCGTCCTGGTCACCGACGACCCGAAGTCGGAGACGATGACCACCGAGCTGTTCGGGCCGATCCTCACCATCCACGTCTACGACGACGCCCGCTGGGAGGAGACCCTGTCGCTCGTCGACGCCACGAGCCCCTACGCCCTGACCGGTGCGGTGTTCGCAACCGACCGCAAGGCCCTCCAGGAGGCCGGGGCGGCGCTGCGCAACGCCGCGGGCAACTACTACGTCAACGACAAGCCGACCGGCGCGGTCGTGGGCCAGCAGCCCTTCGGGGGCGCCCGGGGCTCGGGCACGAACGACAAGGCCGGCAGCGCCTGGAACCTCCTGCGGTGGGTCTCGCCACGCACCGTCAAGGAGAACTTCGTTCCGCCGACCGACTGGCGCTACCCCCACATGGGCTGACCGCGGCTGGTGCGCGGGGCACGCCACACCGACCCCGAACCGGAGACGTTTGCGGCAGGTCAGCGCGGGCCCATCCGCAGGGCGCCGTCGAGGCGGATGACCTCGCCGTTCAGCAGCGGGTTCTCGATGATGTGGCGCACCAGGGCGGCGAACTCGTGTGGACGGCCGAGGCGCCTCGGGTGGGGCACCGCGGCCGCCAGCGAGGCGCGCACCTCGGCGGGCAGGGCGGCGAGCATCGGCGTGTCGAAGGTCCCCGGCGCCACGGTGGCGACGCGGATCGCGCGGTCGGCGAGGTCGCGCGCCGCCGGGAGGGTGAGCCCGACGACGCCCGCTTTCGACGCCGCGTACGCCGCCTGCCCGATCTGGCCCTCGAAGGCGGCGATCGAGGCGGTGTTGACGATGACGCCGCGCTCCTCGCCCACAAGGTCCTGCTCGGCCATGCGGGCCGCCGCGAGACGCAGGACGTTGAAGGTCCCGACGAGGTTGACCTGGACGACCGTGGCGAACACGTCGAGGGGCAGCGGGCCTTGGCTGCCGAGCACCCGTCCGGCGGTGGCCACGCCCGCGCAGCTGACCGCGATGTGCAGCCCGCCGAACGCGGTCACGGCCGTGTCGACCGCGCGCTCGACGTCGCCGGGGACGGTGACGTCCGTGGGCACGAAACGCGCCCGGTGGCCGAAGGCGGCCTCGGCCGACTTGCCGTCGGAGGTCGGCAAGTCGGCGATGACGACCCGGGCGCCCGCATGGACGAGCGCCCGGACCGTCGCCTGACCGAGCCCCGACGCGCCCCCGCTCACGAGTGCGCCACTGCCGCCGATCTGCATCTGCCTCTCCTGTGCGCGAACGCTCGCATGCCCGCCGGAACCCGCCACCCGAAGCGTACCCGCGCGGGCTGGGCCCTCCGACGGGGCCCGGGTAGACGAGGCGGTCCCCGGGAGGGCTCGAGGCGCGGCTTCGGCGAAGGCTCCGGGCGGGGTCCGGCCGGCCCGCGGGGGCAGGCTTTGCGCGGGGCACCGACCGGTGTGAGCATGGGGCCATGACCTCAGGGCAGACATTTCCGCCTGGGGCGGTTTCGCCGCCTGCCTCCGCCGGCGCGCGCGTGCCGGGGTGGTCCCCGGACTCGTGGCAGAGCCTGCCCGCGGGCCAGCAACCCGCCTGGCCGGACGAAAGCGCGTTGAAGGCCGCCCTCGCCGAGCTCGCCGCCCAGCCCCCGCTCGTGTTCGCGGGCGAGTCCCGCGCTCTGTGCAACCAGCTTGCGCAGGCCGCGGCCGGCAAGGCCTTCCTGCTCCAGGGCGGCGACTGCGCCGAGACCTTCGCCGCCTTCAGCGCCGACGGGATCCGCGACAAGCTGAAGATCCTCCTGCAGATGGCGGTGGTCCTCACCTACGCCGCCCAGATGCCGGTGGTGAAGCTCGGCCGCATCGCCGGCCAGTTCGCCAAGCCGCGCTCGTCGGACGTCGAGACCGTCGACGGCACGGTCCTGCCAGCCTACCGGGGCGACGCGGTCAACGCCCTCGACCCCACCCCCGAGGCGCGGGCGCCCGACCCGGCGCGGCTGGTGCGCTGCTACCACCAGGCGTCGGCCACCCTGAACCTGCTGCGGGCCTTCACCCGTGGGGGGTTCGCGGATCTCGAGAAGGTCCACGTCTGGAACCAGGAGTTCGTGGCGGCGAGCCCCCAGGGTCGGCGCTACGCCGCGATGGCGGAGGAGATCACCCGCGCGTTGGCGTTCCTGCGGGCGTGCGGCGTGAACGTCGAGAACGACCCGACCTTCCACACCGTCGACTTCTGGACGTCGCACGAGGCGCTGCTGCTCGGCTACGAGCAGGCGCTGACGCGGCGGGACTCGCTGACCGGTGACTGGTACGACTGCTCGGCGCACATGCTGTGGGTCGGCGAGCGCACCCGCGACCCCGACGGCGCGCACGTGCACTTCCTCGCGGGGGTGCACAACCCCGTCGGGGTGAAGCTCGGCCCGACCGCGACACCCGAGGAGGTCGAGGCCCTCGCCGCACGCCTCAACCCGGACGGCCGGCCGGGACGGCTCACGCTCATCACCCGGATGGGCGCGGACGCGGTGGAGGAGGCGCTGCCACCGCTCGTGCGCGGTGTGCGCGACCTCGGGCTGCCCGTCGTGTGGTCCTGTGACCCGATGCACGGCAACACCTTCACGACCGGCGGCGGCTACAAGACCCGGCGCTTCACCGACGTCCTGCACGAGCTGCGGGTCTTCTTCGGGGTGCACCACGCCGAGGGGACGATCCCCGGCGGCGTCCACATCGAGCTCACCGGCGAGGACGTCACCGAGTGCCTCGGCGGCGCCCAGGGGATCGCCGACCTCGACCTCGCCACCCGCTACGAGACGGCCTGCGACCCGCGGCTGAACAACCAGCAGTCGCTCGAGCTCGCCTTCCAGGTCGCGGAGTGGCTGCGCGGCTGACGGCGTACTGGGGTCAGAAGCGGCAGGGGCCCGTGCCGACGACGGCGTTGCGGGCGACGGCGGCTTCCACGTCGGGGCGCACGCGCTCGGCGGTGAGCGCATAGCCGGTGACGGGGTCGGCCGGGGCGGCGGCGAAGACGACGCCGCCGACCCCTCCGGCACTGGTCACGAAGGGTCCGCCCGAGTCGCCGCGGCGGACCTCGGCGCGCAGGGTCAGCACCTCACGCGTCACGTTGCCGCGCCCGTAGATGTCCCGGCCGACGGCCTGCTGACGCGAGCGCACCGTCGCAGGCTTCACGACGAGCTCGCGCTGGCCACCGGGGAAGCCGAGCGTCGCGCCCTGGACGTCGCGGTCCACCGGCTGCGGCGACCACCCGATCGCCGGGGCCGCCGTGCCCGGCGCCGACACGACGGCGAGGTCGAGGGCGGGGTCGTAGTGCACGGCCACGGCGTCGTGCGTGCCGCTCGGGTCGCGCACGGTGAGCGACTGCCCACCGGCGATGACGTGCGCGTTCGTGACGACGAACCCCGGCTGGGTGACGAAGCCGCTGCCCGTGGAGATGCCGCCACAGCCGCTCGCCTGCACCTGCACGGTGCTCGCCTGGCCTGCGGCCGCAGCGGCGGCCACGGCCCCCTCGGCCGGCGGGTCGACCGGCGGGGCCGTCGCCCCGCCGGCGATGCCGCTGAACACCTGCGGGAAGCCCTGCTGGTCGAAGTAGGTCCCGACACGGCCGAACACGTCCGGCGGCGGTGGCAGAGCCTGGTCGAGCCGCGCCAACACCGCCGACTCCCGGACCTGCTGTGCGACCGCCCGCAGCGGAGCCTGGGAGAGCGGCTCGCCGAGCAGCCAGATCGCGAGGACGAGGGTGAACAGCCCGACGGCGATGCCCGCGGCCCGGTCCACCGGTGCGGCGCCGACGCCGGCCGCGACCGCTCGCAGCCGCAGGCCGAGCGCGAAGCCGATCGCCTGCCCGAGGATGAAGCTCGCCAGCAGGATCCCGAGCGTGACGAGGGCCAGCGTCGGCCCGGGGCCGTCGACGAAGCGGGACGCGATGTCGGGGGCGAACTTCGCCCCGAGGACGATGCCGATCACCGCCCCGCCGAACGCGGCCACCTGCGACAGCGCGCCCTGGCGGAAGCCCCGCACCGCGGAGTACAGGATGAGCAGCACGAGCAGCAGGTCGAGGAAGTTCATGGTGGCAACTGTAGATGAGGGGCGAGCCGGGAAGACCGCATGCGGCGGCGCATGTCAGACGAGCGCCCTGATCTCGCCCGCGGAGGCGTGCAGGACGGCGCGTGCAGCGTCGTGCAGGGCCGCGTGGTGGCGGCGGAACGTCTCGATCTCGTCGGCGTCGCGACCCGGACCGGGACCGGTCGTCGCCGGGTCGGCCGGCTCGTCGAGGGCGGCCAGCGCGGCGTCCCAGTCGGTCTTGGCCGCGGCGTGCCGCAGGTGCATGGCGGGAGCCTGCAGCAGCGCCCGCTCGAGGTCCTGGATGACGGTCAGCACGACGTCCGTCGTCGTCCGCACCCCCGGCGTGGTGAGCAGGTGCAGCGCCTGCAGCTTGCGCATCGCCATCGCCATCACCAGGCGCGGGTCGCCGAGCTCGGCGACCGCGGAGTCGACGGCACGCAGGTCGACCGTCACCGACGAGGGGACCCCGAACCACTCCCGCAGGAGATCGAAGAGCTTCTCCGCCGAGGCGCGGGCCGCGAGCAGCTCCTGGGGCTTCGGAATCTCCTGCATCGTCGCGGAGGCTATCTCAGCGAAGCCGGCCGCTACCCTGCGGGTCGATGGACGACGCCACCGCACTGCTGCTCACCGTCTCGGGCCGTGACCGGCCCGGTCTGACGTCCGCCCTGTGCGAGGAGCTGGCCCGCTGCGGCGCCCGCATTCTCGACATGGAGCAGGTCGTCATCCGCGAGCGCCTCACCCTCGGCATCCTCGTCTCCCTCGGGGGCGACGAGGACGCAACCTGCCAGGCGGTGGCGGAGCGGGCCGCGTCGATGGGGGTCAACGTCGAGTTCGAGCCCATGGCCGCCCGCCGCCCCCGCACGGAGGCGCCCCGCCACTACGTGACCATCCTGGGCCAGCCGCTGCGCGCCGGGGCGATCGCGGCCATCACCGGCCGCCTCGCCCGGCTCGGCGCGAACATCGAGCGGATCGTGCGTCTCGCCCGCTACCCGATCCTCGCGTTCGAGCTGCTCGTCTCCGGGGGCGACCCCGAGCGGCTGCGCGCGGACCTCGCCGTGGAGGCCGCCGCCCAGCATGTCGACGTCGCCGTGCAGCCGGCGACGCTGTACCGGCGCGCCAAGCGGCTCATCGTGATGGACGTCGACTCCACCCTCGTCCAGGGAGAGGTGATCGAGGCGCTCGCGGCCTCCGCCGGCTGCGCGGGCCGGGTGAGGGAGATCACCGCGCGGGCCATGGCCGGCGACCTCGACTTCGAGCAGTCCCTCCGCGAGCGCGTCGCCCTTCTCGAGGGGCTGCCAGTCGGCGCGCTCGACGAGGTCCGTGACCATCTCGTGCTCACCCCCGGGGCCCGCACGCTGCTGCGCACGCTCAAGCGCCTCGGCTACGTCACCGCGATCGTGTCCGGGGGCTTCACGCACATCACCGACGACCTCAAGGCGCGCCTGCACCTCGACTACGCGGCGGGGAACAGCTTGGAGGTCGTCGACGGCCGCCTGACCGGACGGCTGCTCGGGCCCGTGATCGACCGGGCCGCGAAGGCCGACCGGCTCGAGGCGTTCGCGGCCGACGCGGGCATCCCGCTGTCCCAGACGGTTGCGGTCGGCGACGGCGCGAACGACCTCGACATGCTGACCCGCGCCGGCCTCGGCATCGCCTTCAACGCGAAGCCCGCGGTCCGCAAGGCGGCGGACACCGCCGTCAGCGTGCCCTACCTCGACGCGATCCTCTTCCTGCTCGGCATCACGCGCGAGGAGATCGAGGCCGCCGACGCGGCCGACCGTGCTCCGGGCCCCCCGCCTGCGGGTACGATCCCGACGCGATGAGACTGCTGCGAACCCGACAGGAGGTGGTGTTCTACGCCGACCGGCTCGGGTTGCTGCTCGGCGCGGACGCCGACCGCCTCTCGGCGATGCGGACCGACGCCGACAGCGTGGACCTGCTCACGTGGAACATCTTCGCCTCGCTCGGCACGCACGTCGACGAGCAGTGGCTGGCTCACCGGCTGAACCCCCTGGGCGGGGCGCGCGTCCGGGCGCCCGTGCGGTTGGCGTACTGGACCGGCCGCCACCGCGAGCCGCTGCTGCGGCCCAGCCACGCCTACGTCGCCGCCCTGCGGGAGCGGTCGGCGAAGGCCGGCGGTGGCGGCGCCGGCGTCGTGGCGTTCACCGAGCCGGTCGAGGTGCCCGTGCGCATCGAGTCGCCCGAGACGCTCGTGCTCGTCGACACCGTCGGTCACCGGCAGCCGCGTGGGGCCGGGGGGCGCGAGCGGGTGCTCGAGCTCATCGACGCCGGCCTCGACCATGCCCGCCGCCTCGGGTGCTCGCTCTCCGTGGCGGTCGTGTACCCGTCCGGCACGCCGGCTGCCGGTGACCTGTCGGCGCGGATCAACGAGCTCCGCGACCCCGCGACCCTGCGTGCCGAGCTCGGCAACCGGGCGCTGGCGCCGGTTGCGCTACGGGAGCTCAGCTGGCAGCGCCTCGTGAACATCTGGGAGGCCGAGCGCGACTACCTCGACCTCGCCGGCCAGCCCGTCAAGGCGTTCCTGTCCCACCTCGAGCAGCGGGGCCTGCGGTAGCCGTCGCGGACGCAAGCGCTGCTGCACGCCGCCGACGGCCCGACCGACCCGAACGAACGGACCCTCCATGACCACGACCACCGGCGCGGCCACGTCCCGGCGGCTGCGCGACCTCAGCGAGTCGGTGACCCTGGCGATCACCGCGAAGGCCAAGGCGCTGCGGGCGCAGGGCGAGGACGTCATCGGCTTCGGCGCCGGCGAGCCCGACTTCCCCACCCCCGCGCACATCGTCGCCGCCGCGCAGGCGGCCTGCGCCGACCCCGTCAACCACCGCTACTCCCCCGCGGCGGGGCTCCCCGCCCTGCGCCGGGCCATCGCCGCCAAGACCGCCCGCGACTCGGGGCTCGACGTCGACCCCGCGGAGGTGCTCGTCGCCAACGGCGGCAAGCACGCGCTCGCGAACGTCTTCCAGGCGCTCGTCGACCCCGGGGACGAGGTGCTCCTGCCGGCACCGTACTGGGTGAGCTACCCCGAGCAGATCCGCCTCTCGGAAGGTGTGGTCGTCGCGTTGCCGACCGACGCCGCGTCGGGGTTCCGCGTCAGCGTCGACCAGCTCGAGGCGGCCCGCACGCCCCGCACGAAGGTGCTCGTCTTCGTGTCGCCGTCGAACCCGACGGGCGCGGTCTACCCGCCCGAGGAGGTCGAGGCAATCGGCCGGTGGGCCGCGGACGCAGGCATCTGGGTGGTGACCGACGAGATCTACGAGCACCTCGTGTACGGCGACGCCACGCACGTGTCGCTGCCGGTCGTCGCTCCGCAGGCCCGCGACCGCTGCGTCGTGGTCAACGGTGTGGCGAAGACGTACGCGATGACGGGATGGCGCGTCGGCTGGTCGATCGCGCCCGTGCCGGTGACCCAGGCCATGACGCGGCTGCAGAGTCACACGACGTCGAACGT
Source organism: Egibacteraceae bacterium (assembly GCA_035540635.1). Classification (NCBI taxonomy): domain Bacteria; kingdom Bacillati; phylum Actinomycetota; class Nitriliruptoria; order Egibacterales; family Egibacteraceae; species Egibacteraceae bacterium. The sequence goes on from DATLGH010000034.1 coordinate 52,744, forward strand.
CGCCGGTGTGACGCAGGCGGCGGCGCTCGCGGCCCTCGAAGGGCCCCTCGACGAGGTCGCGCGCATGCGCACCACCTACGACCGTCGGCGGCGCGTCACCCACGAGCGGCTGTCGTCGATCGAGGGCGTGACCTGCCCGCTGCCCGAGGGCGCCTTCTACGCCTTCCCCTCCTTCGAGGGCGTCCTCGGCCGCACCATCGGCGGGCGGGCCGTGCGGACGTCGCTCGAGCTCTGCGACGCGCTGCTCGAGGCGGCGCGGGTCGCGCTCGTGCCCGGCGAGGCCTTCGGCGCCCCGGGCCACGCCCGGCTCTCCTACGCACTCGGTGACGAGGACCTCGTGCGTGGCCTCGACCGGCTCGCCGAGGCGTTGTCCCCGGCCTGAACTCAAGCCGCCCGTCCGGCTCCGCCGCCGTGTCACGGGCGTGACGGCGGAGCCGCCGGGGGATCTACAGCCGCGGGGCGGTGACGAGCGTGAACGTGGTCCCCGTGCGATCCTGCGCTTGGCGGAGCTGCGGGCCGAGGCGGGTGACGCCGACGAGGCCGAGGTCAGGGCCGGCGAGGTGCACGCCGACGGTGACGAGCACGCCGAGGGCTCGCCCGTCGGCGCTGTTGACGGGACCACCGGAGTCGCCGAAGAGCGCCAGGCCGTTCACGAAGGCCTGGTCGGGGTCGCCGAGCCCGAGCGCCACGCCGGTGCGGGCCGGCACCGTCTGCCCGAGCACGAGCCCCTGCCCGTAGTGCTGCACGATGACCGGGGCGCTCGTGAGGTCCTGGTTCACGCCGGTGGGCCCGCCGAAGTGGCACATCTGCGGGTTGGCGGCGACACCCGGGTCGAGGCGGACGAGCGCGAAGTCGCGCGCCCCCCCGAGCACGGCATACGCGAACTCGCCGACGCGCTGCCCGCTGGCGTCGCGCGCCTCGGGGCCGGTCCCGGCGGCCCAGGCGTTCTCCGAACCCGTCTCGGTGAGGATGCAGTGCCCGGCGGTGCCGATGTAGCGCCTGCCGTCGCTGCCGGTGAACAGGTAGTTGAACGTGCAGGCGCCGGTGTCGCTCAGCACGCGCGCTCCGGGCCGCACGCCGGTGCAGGAGCTGGACAGCCCGAGCGGTGAGGCGGCCCGCCCTTTCAGGAGCCCGGTGACCGAATCGACGAGGGAACCGAGCAGCACGGGCGTGCCGTCGGCGACCGTGGGACCGCACCGGTCGGGTGCGGAGGAGCTCGACGCCTTCGGCGACGAGGGGGCGGCGGCCGCGGGGGCGACGCTCATGACGGCGAGGCTCAGAGACAGCACGACGAGGAGCAGGCGTGGACGCATGCGGATCATCTTCCTCTGCGTGAGGGAACGGCGGCGGGGGTGTAGCGCTTGCACAGTACCTGAGTCCGGCACCTAGTCAAGGGCCATCCACCTCACCACCACCCACGCTCGTTCCAGCGAACGGGTAGCGGCGCCACTAGGCTGAACCGGGTCCACGCCGACGAGCGGTTCTGGCGGTGGAGACGTGATCCTCCGTGGGGGCGCGCAGAAGCCGGCGGTGTGGGTAGGAGAGGTCATGGCCTGGAGCGAAACGACGACCACAGGAGGACCACGAGCCATGGCGGCCTTCCGCCTCACCAGCCCGGCGTTCGAGCATGATGCCGAGCTGCCACTGCGCTACACCGGTGAGGGCGACGACCTCTCGCCGCCGCTGAACTGGGCGGGAACGCCGCCGGGGACCAAGGAGCTCGCGCTGGTCTGCGACGACCCGGACGCCGAGACCGGCGTGTTCACGCACTGGGTCGTGTACGGGCTCGCCCCCGACGTCACCGGCCTGCCCGAGGCGATCCCCGGTGACGCGATCATCGAGAGCGAGGAGGTCTCCCTCGTCCAGGGACTGAACGAGTTCGACGAGGTGGGGTGGAGCGGGCCCGTGGCCAGCGACGAGCGCGGCCCCCATCGCCTGTTCTTCCGGCTCTTCGCGCTCGACACCGAGCTCCTCGACCTTCCGCCGGGCGTCTCGCGCGCCGAGCTGCGGACCGCCGCAAAGGACCACATCATCGAGCAGGCGCTGCTCGTCGGCATCGTCTGACCCTCCGCCGCACACGCCCGCGTCCCCGCAGGGCGGCAGGGCGGCGCGACAGAAAGGCCGCGACATGTCAGTGCTCGAAGACCTCGCCGAGCGGCTCGGCCGCAATGCGGCCCTCGACCGGGTGGTGGGGCCCCTCGACCGGGCGCTCCGCCCCGTGCTCGACCGCCGCCCCGTGAAGGATGCGCTGAGCGGCACCTGGCTCGGCCACCGGCTCCACCCGCTCGTCATGGTCGTGCCGCTCGGCTCCCTCATCTCCTCCGGCGTGCTCGACCTGTTCGGCGGCGAGGAGGCCGAGGCCGCTGCCGACCGCCTCCTCGGGGTCGCCGTCGCATCCGCGGTCCCGACCGCCGCCGCGGGCCTGTCCGACTGGCTGCACACCGACAGCGGGGGCAAGCGGGTCGGCGTCGTCCACGCGGCGTGGAACACCACGGCGGTCGCGCTCGCGGTCGCCTCGCTGCGCGCACGCGCCGCCGGCAACCGGCGACGGGGCAAGGCGCTTGCCATGCTCGGGCTCGCGGCCGTGGGCTCCGGCGGCTACCTCGGCGGTCACCTGAGCTATGCGATGGGGGTCGGCGTCAACCACAGCGCCTTCGTCCAGGGCCCGAGCGACTGGACCGACGTCGCGGCGGTCGACGACCTCCCCGAGGGCCGCGCGGTGCGCGCCACAGCCGGTGACGCGGCCCTCATGCTCGTGCGCGAGGGCGAGCGGATCCACGCCCTTGCCGACCGCTGCGGCCACCTCGGCTGCTCGCTCGCCGACGGTGCGGTGCGCGAGGGCGTCGTCGAGTGCGGCTGCCACGGCAGCCGTTTCCGCCTCGCCGACGGCAAGGCCGTCGGCGGTCCGGCGGCGGCGTCCCAGGCGTCCTACGAGACCCGCGTACGCGACGGTCGGGTCGAGATCCGCGAGAGGATGGCCTAGCTGATGCGCTCGGTGCGTGACGGCGTCCATGCTCGTGATGGTGTCATGCGGCTTCTCCTGGTCCGGGCGGGTGGGTGGCGGGGCTCGGATTCCTCCGGCCGTCTGCAGGGAAACGCCGGCCCTGCTCCCGGCGAGCCGCCACGGCGACGAGCACGCTGACCGCCGCGAACCCGGCGACGGCGAGCGCCCCGACGAGCAGCACGTGTCCCGTGTCCGACGGCGGGGACAGGAGCCCCCGGTCGGCGTCCACCCACGGCCAGAGCGCACGCAGCGCACCGGCCATGAGCCCGACGAGGGCGGCCATCGTGACGTCATGGCGGCGTTGGAGCAGCCAGCCGAGCACCTGGGAGAACGCGCCGAGGCCGAGCACCGCGCCGACGCCGAAAGCCGCGACGTAGCCCACCCGCAGGTCACGTGCGGCCTGCAGCGTCGGCTCGTACATCCCCATGGCCTCGAGCAGGAAGGCGCCGCTCACGCCGGGCAGGATCATGGCGCAGATGGCGACCGCAGCGGCGGCGGCACCCTGCCAGGCGGCGGGCTCCGCGACGACGCGCGGGGGGATCCCGACGAGCGCGAAGGCGACCGCCGCGGCGCCCACCACGATCGCGACCTCCCGCAGGCCAGGCCGCGCGATGCGCCGCCACGGCAACGGCACCGATGCGACCACGAGACCGAGGAACAGGCCCCGTGTGGGGGCGGGGTAGGACTCGAGCAGGGGAGGGATGACCACCGTGCCGATCGCCAGCGCCACGGCGATCCCGCCGGCGAGCGGCAGCACGAGGCCCCACTCGACCTCGCGCAGGCGCAGCGCCGCGGCGGCGCGGATGGAGGCGATCAGCCGGGTGTAGATGCCGACGACGAGGGCCATCGTGCCGCCGCTCACGCCGGGGATGACGTCCGCCGCGCCCATCAGCGCGCCCTGGGCGAGATGGGTGAGGGTTGGGGGGATGCGCATGAGGCGGCAGGCTAGCGGGTCGCCGCGGCGGCCCGGCTCCTACAGCGTGAAGGTCGTGCGCGGGGGAACGCGGCCGGCCACGGCCTCACGCGCGGCCTCCGCGGCCCGCCGCACCGACTCCCTGGCCGACTCCAGCGCGAGCTGGTGCCCCGCTTCGGCGACGGCGCGGTCGATCTCGGCGAGCACGGCGGTGCGGCGCTCCTGGGTGCCGACCACCCCGCCGACGTCCTCGAGCAGCCGCAGCAGCCGGCGCATGACCGCCGCGTCCCCTCCCGAGTAGTGCGCCACCTGCGCGCAGGCGATTCCGAGGTAGTCGGCGAACGAGGGGCGGGGCAGCGCCACGCGCACGAGGCCCGCGGCGTCCCGGTGCAGCTCGGCACCGAGCGGGCGGGCGGCGAGCGCGCGCAGCACCTCCGACAGGTGACCGAGCGTGTCGACGGCGGTCGTGGGGTCGTTCAGGCCGGTCGACATGGCTTTCACGGCGATGTCGACGAGCTGGCGGATGCCCAGCGCCGGGTCCTGCTGGAGGGTCCGCTCCGCGCCGAAGGCCACCGCCCCGTTCCCTGCCCTGCGCAGCTCCTCGGTCTCCCGGAGCTCGCCTCCCCCCTCGCGCCGCCACACCCACGCGATCACGGTGCCCTCCGTCACGTGCTCGCCGACGGTGCGCCGGTAGCGGAAGACGACGTCACGCTCCGACGCCTCCCGCACGAGCGGCGCGGAGCGCAGCGCCTGCAGGTATCCGGAGCTCGTCGCGAGGATCTGCACGGCCCGGTCCGGGACGTCGGGCAGCGCCGCCTCCTCCCCCGACGCGGGTTGGCCGTCGCAGTTGCGCCCGATGCACGCGAGTGCCTCCTGCGTGACCTCGCGCATCACCTGCTCGACGCGTATGGACTGGGTGAGGTGGTGGATGAAGTAGACGAGGGCCGCGATGCTCGCGAAGGCGAGGACGAGCTGGAAGGTCACCGCGACGTGCGGCACGAACTCGCCCCCCGGGCTCTCGGACGAGCGCACCGAGGTGAGCGCGACGAGCGCGAACGCGAACGTGGCGAGAAAGGTCGACAGCACGACCTGGTTGCCCCGGTCGCGGAGGAAGTTGCGGAGCACCCGTGGCGAGTACTGCGTCGCGGCGAGCTGCAGAGCGACGACCGTGAGGGTGAACGACACGCTCGTGACGGTCACCACCGCGGTGGCGACCGACTGGAGGATGCCGCGCGCGCCCTCGGCCCCACCGCCGAAGAAGACCGTCACCCACGGCGACGCGGGGTCCACCTCGACGCGGCTGAGCAGCCCGCCGGCCACGACCGCGGCGAGCACCGCCCCGGTAGGCAGCACCCAGAGCGAGCGGCGCAGCCGCTCCCGGGCCGCGTCGAGACGCAACGGCAGCCTGGCCCCCTCCGCCGTCACGGCACCGCCTGCCGCTCGTCGGCGTTGAGGTGCTCGGAGCGCTCGACCTCCCTTCCCACGACCCCGTGGAGATGGCAGGCCGCCCACTGCCCGAGCCAGGCCTCCTGCAGGTCGGGGTCGACGGTGTCACAGGGCTCGAACACGTCAGGGCAGCGGGTGCGGAAGTTGCACCCCGACGGCGGGTCGAGCGGGCTCGGCACGTCGCCGACGAGGATGACCCTCCTGCGCTCGCGCTCGCGGCGGGGGTCCGGGATGGGCACCGCCGACAGCAGCGCCCGGGTGTAGGGGTGCGCCGGCTGCTCGTAGAGGCGGTCGCGGGGCGCGATCTCGACGATCCGCCCGAGGTACATGACCGCGATGCGGTCCGACACGTGGGCCACCGCGGACAGGTCGTGGGCGATGAACAGGTAGGTGAGGCCGAGCTCGTCCTGGAGGCGCTCGAGAAGGTTGAGGACCTGCGCCTGGATCGACACGTCGAGGGAGGCGATCGGCTCGTCGCAGACGATGAAGTCGGGTTCGGCGGCGAGCGCGCGCGCGATGCCGACGCGCTGGCGCTGACCGCCGGAGAACTCGTGCGGGTAGCGGTTGCGGTAGTCGGGATTCAGGCCGACGATCTCCATGACCTCGCCGACGCGATCGTGGCGCGCCCGCTTGCCGGTGTGCAGCCCGTGGATCTCGAGGGGCTCGGCGATCGACGCGCCGATCGACCGGCGGGGGTTCAGGGACGCGAACGGGTCCTGGAAGATCATGGCGGCCCGTCGGCGAAACCGCCGCAGGGCGCGCTTGTCGTAGGCGGTCACGTCCTCGCCGTCGAAGACCACCCGTCCCCCGGTCGGCTCGACGAGGCGCAGCAGGGCGAGGCCCGCGGTGGACTTGCCGCAGCCCGACTCTCCCACGAGACCGAGGGTCTCGCCGCGGCGGACGTCGAAGTCCACGCCGTCCACCGCTTTCACGTGACCGGTGCGGCGCTGGAGCAGTCCCCCGCCGTGGACGGGGAACCACACCTGCAGGCCCTCGACGGCGACGAGCGGCTCAGCCATCGGCGACCTCGTAGAACGCCGCGATCCGGTGGGTCGCGTCGCCGGAGACGCCGCGCAGCGGCGGCTCCTCGGTCCGGCACCGCTCGTCGCGCCGCTCGGGGCACCGGGGCCAGAACGGGCAGCCCGGCGGCAGCCCCGTCGGGTCGGGGGGCAGGCCGGGGATCGCGGTGAGCTCCTTGCGCTCCTCGCCCTCCGGTGTGGGACCGAGGACGGGCAGGGAGGCGAGCAGCCCCCGGGTGTAGGGGTGGCGCGGAGCGTCGTAGAGCGCGTCGACCCCCGCCTGCTCGACGACCCGGCCGGCGTAGAGGACGATTACCCGGTCCGCGATCCCCGCGACGACGCCGAGGTCATGGGTGATCCAGATCACCGCCATCCCGAGCTCGCGCTGCAGACGGGCGACGAGCTCGACGATCTGCGCCTGGATGGTCACGTCGAGCGCGGTGGTCGGCTCGTCGGCGATGAGGATCCGCGGCTCGGCCGCCAGCCCCATCGCGATCATGACCCGCTGGCGCATGCCGCCCGAGAACTGGTGCGGGTAGCTGTCGAGGCGCCCCTCGGCGGCCGGCAGCCCGACGAGCTCGAGCAGCTCGACGGCCCGCCTGCGCGCGTCCGCCTCCGAAAGGCCGAGGTGCAGCTCCATGCCCTCGGTCATCTGACGCCCGATGGTGAGGACCGGGTTCAGCGACGTCATCGGGTCCTGGAAGATCATCGCGAGGTGCCTGCCCCGGATGCCACGCAGCTCCCCGTCGGTGGCGTTGAGCAGGTTCCGGCCCTCGTAGAGCACCTCGCCGGTGACCGTCGCCGGCGGGCGGGGCACGAGCCCCATGAGCGCGTGCGTCGACACGCTCTTGCCGCTGCCGGACTCCCCGACGATCGCGAGCGTCTCGCCGGCGTCGATGTCGTAGGAGACGCCGTTCACGACGCGCGCGGTGCCGCGCTTCGTGCCGAACGACACCCGCAGGTCACGCACGGACAGCAGCGGCGCTTCCTCGCCCCGAGTCCCCGCCGGGCCGCTCATGGCATCGCCTCACTCACCGACTTGTGTCGCGGGTCGAGGGCGTCGCGCAGCCCGTCGCCGACGAGGTTGAAGGCGAGCACGGTGAAGAAGATCGCCAGTCCCGGGAACAGCGCCATCCACCACGCCTGCTGGATGAACCCCCGCCCCTCGGCGAGCATCCGCCCCCACGACGGCGCCGGCGGCTGCACACCGAGGCCGAGGAAGGACAGCGCCGCCTCGTTGAGGATGGCGAACGCGAGGCTGATCGAGGTCTGCACGATGATGGGGGCGAGCACGTTGGGCAGGACGTGGCGGCGCAGCAGCCGCAGGTCGTTCGCGCCCAGCGAGCGGGCGGCGCGGACATAGACCTCCTCGCGCACGGACAGGACGCTGCCACGGGTGATGCGGGCGAAGATCGGCGTGAACACCACCCCGATGGCGACCATGGCGTTCACGATGCCCGGCCCGAGGACCGCGAGGATCGCGATGGCGAGCAGGATCCACGGGAACGCGAACAGCACGTCCATGGAACGCATGACGACGTCGTCGATCCGTCCGCCGTAGAAGCCCGCGACGAGGCCGAGCGCCACGCCGGCGACGAGGGAGATGCCGACGGCGATGAACCCGACCTGCAGCGACACGCGCGCGCCGACGATGACGCGGCTCAGCACGTCACGCCCGAACTCGTCGGTGCCGAAGGGGTGCGCCGCGCTCGGCGCTTGGAGCCGGTCCGCGGCGAGGTCGGCGGAGCGCCGGTTGGGTTCGTAAGGCGCGATGGTCTCGCCGAGCACGGCGGCGAGCACGAGCAGCGCAAGGACCATGAAGCCGAAGACCGCGAGCCGGTTGCGCAGCAGAACCCCGGCGACCTCGCGCCGACGTGACGTCGCCTGGACGGCCGGGGCGTCGTCGACGAGCTCGGGTGGGCCAGCCACGTCGCCGGCCATCTAGTACTTGATCCTCGGGTCGAGGTAGGCGTAGAGGAGGTCGACGAGGAGGTTGATGAGCAGGAAGAGCACGGCGATGACGAGCACGACGCCCTGCAGGACAGGGTAGTCGCGGCGGTTCACGGCGATGAGGGCCAGCTGGCCCAGACCCGGCCAGGCGAAGACCACCTCCACGACGACCACGCCGCCGAGCAAGAACCCGAGCTGCAGGCCCGTGACCGTCACCACGGGGATGAGCGCGTTCTTCAGGACATGGCGGTTGACGACCACCCGCTCGCGCAGGCCCTTGGCTCGCGCGGTCGTCGTGTAGTCCTGGCTGAGCGCCTCGAGCGTCGAGGAGCGCACGAACCGGGTGAGGACCGAGCCGCTCACCACGCCGACGGTGACGGCCGGCATCGCAAGGTGACGAAGCCAGCCCGCAGGCGACTCGAGGATCGAGACGTAGCCCGATGGCGGGAGGACCCCGAGGTACAGGGACAGCCCGAGGATGAGCATGATGCCCATCCAGAAGTCGGGGATCGAGATGCCGGCCTGGCTGAACACCGTCGCGGCGTAGTCGGTCCGCGAACCCTGCTTGACCGCGGAGATGACCCCGAGGGGCAGCGCGATGACGAGCGCGACGACGAGAGCGGCGAACGCCAGGGTCAGCGTGGCCGGCAACCGCCCCAAGATCGTGGCCGTGACCGGCTGACCGGAGCGGAACGACACCCCGAGGTCACCGGCCAGCGCACGACCGAGCCAGGTGAAGTACTGGGCGACGAGCGGCTGGTCGAGGCCCGAGCGCTCACGCAGCTGCTCGGCGATCGCCGGGTCGTAGCGGGTCCCGAGGGCGGCCTGGATGGGGTCCCCGGGCACGAGGTGGACGAGCGCGAACACGAGCACGCTCACGCCCAGCATGACCACGACCGCCTGCACCGCCCGCCGCGCGACGTAGCCGGTCATGGGCGGGCGCTAGCGGTCGAGGCGCACGCGCTCGAAGCGGATGGCGGCATCGGGCCGCACGGTGTAGTCCTGCACGACCGGCTGCCAGGCGTGCACGACGAAGGGGTTGTAGAGGAATCCGTAGCTGACCTCGTCGACGAGCATCTCGACCGCCTCGTCGTAGAGCTCCTTGCGCCGCGCCTCGTCCGTCTCGGTCAGGGCCTCGTCGAGCAGGCGGTCCACCTCCTCGTTCGCGTAGCCGTGGAAGTTGAAGATGCCCTCGGAGTGGTGCTGGAGGTGGTAGAAGTCGTACGGGTCGATGTTGCCCAGCCAGCCGAGCAGGAAGGCGTCGAACTCGCCTTCCCCCTGGCGGGCGAGCCACTCGGTGAAATCGAGCACCTGGATGCTCACGTCGACGCCGATCTCGGCCCAGTCGCTCTCGATCACCTGCGCCGCCGCGATCGTCTGCTCGAACTCCGTGGTGACCATGAGCTCCACCGAGAGGTCCTCGACGCCCGCGTCGGCGAGCATCTGCTCCGCCTGGGCGGGGTCGACGGTGAAGGGCGCGTAGTCGTGATGCCACGGGTTGCCCTCGGGGATGGCGGTCTGGTTCGGCGTCGCGGCGCCGAAGTGGGCCGCCTCGGCGATCGCGTCGCGGTCGACGGCGAAGGACAGGGCCCGGCGGACGTCGGGGTTGTCGAACGGCGGGCGCGCGTGGTTGAAGGCGAAGTACCAGAAGTCGCCACTCGGCTCGCCACCCGCCTCGAGCTCGTCGCTGTCGAGGACGGTCTGCGCCTCCTGCGGGGGCACGTTGTCGGTCCAGTCGACCTGGCCGCCGCGGAGGTTCGTCATGGCGACGGTCCCCTCGGAGACGAAGCGGAACTCGACACCCTCCACGAACGGGCCCTCACCCCAGTAGTCGGGGTTGGCCTCGAGCACGAGCCGCGACCCCTCGTCGTAGCTCACGAAGCGGAAGGGTCCCGTGCCGACGGGGTTCTGGCCGATCGTGCCGTCCTCGACGATGCGCTCGGGGACGATCGCCATGCCCTTGAAGGCCCCGATCTGGGTGAGCAGGTTCGGCGTCGGCTGGGACAGCTGCAGCTCGACTGTGTGCTCGTCGACGGCCGTGACCTCCTCGATGGTGTCGAAGCGCGCGGCGTTCAACCCCTCGTCGGCGATCCGCTCGAAGCTGAACACCACGTCGTCGGCGGTGAACGGCTCCCCGTCGTGCCATACGACGCCCTCGCGCAGGGAGAAGGTCCAGGTGAGCTCGTCCTCGCTGACCTCCCAGTCCTCGGCGAGGGCGGGCTCGGCCTCGGTCGGGGGGTCCCCCGGCTGCACTAGCGTGTCGTAGACGTTCTCGAGCACCTGGAAGCTCGGGTAGGCAGACGTCATGTGCGGGTCGAGCTGGTCGGGCTCGCCGGAGATCGCCGCGATGAGCGTGCCGCCCTCGGCGACGCCCTCGATGCCCGGGTCCTCGACCCCCTGGTCCTCACCGTTGACGTCGACCTCCTCCCCCGGGCTGCAGGCCCCGGCGAGCAGGAGGAGGGCGGCGAGCACGGCGGCGAGTCGGCGGAAGGACATCATGCGTCCTGGCGTCGGGGTGGCGCGGGCGTCAACTACAACCGTCGGATGCGTGCCACCCTTCCAAGGCTGGGCACGCGTGTCAACTCGCACGCCGCGTCGTGTAAGGGACCGGCCTCCTTGGGCGGCACGTGCTCGGCATCGTCGCACCCGCCCGTTACCCTGCTGCCATGTCCGACACCGCGCTCACGGAACCGCCCGCTACCGCTCAGCCCGCGACGCGCCTGCGGCTGTCGTTCTCCCGCGTGGACACCTATCTCACGTGCCCGTTGAAGTTCCGCTTCGCCTACGTCGAGCGACTCCCCCAGCAGCCGAGCCCGAGCCTGTCCTGGGGGTCGTCGGTGCACGCCGCGCTCGAAGCGTGGTGGGACCGCAAGCTGCCCCAGCCGCCTCCGGTGGAGGACCTCCTCCAGGCGCTCTACGACGGCTGGGACGACAGCGGCTTCGCAGGCATGCCCCGCGAGGAGAAGCTCCGCTGGTACGCCCACGCCCAGGACGTGCTGCGCCGCCACCACGCGCGCTACGCGCCGGTCTACGTGCCGGCCGTGGCCTGCGAGCAGTGGTTCGAGCTCGACCTCGGCGGTGGCGTGGAGGTCGTCGGCTCCATCGACCACGTCGCCCGGACGCCGGCGGGCGGTATCGGCATCGTCGACTGGAAGACCAACCGCAAGGCGAAACCACGCGAGCGCGTCAGGGGCAGCCTCCAGCTGGCGATCTACTGCCTTGCGGCGCGGGAGCTCTGGGGCCACGAACCGGAGTGGGTCGCCCTCGACTTCGTCGTCCCCGGCGTGCGGGTGCGCGTCGACCGCGCCGACATCGACGTCGAGGGGGCCCTGGCGACCCTGCGGGACGTCGGGGCCCGCATCCTCGCAGCGACCGCGTTCGCGCCGCGCCCGTCGCGCCTGTGCCCCTGGTGTGACTACCGGACGCTGTGCCCGGCGTTCGACGGGGAGGGTCCCGACGTCGCCGGGCTCGCCGTGGCCGAGCTCGAGCGCCTCCGGCGGCGTCAGGCCCGCGACGCCGCCCGCATCACCGAGCTCGAGTCACTGATCCGTGACCGCCTCGGCCCCGGAGCCCTCGTCGAGGTCGGGTAGCGCCACCGGCCGCGGGGGCGTTGCGGCCGGGGTGGGGCTTGGCGCTACAGCCCCTCGCCCTCCTGCGCCTCGCGCAGCAGCCGGTACACCTCCTCGGCCCGGTAGCGGCGGTGCCCGCCCAGCGTGCGGATGGAGGACAGCTTGCCCGCCTTCGCCCAGCGCGTGACGGTCTTGGGATCGACCCGGAACAGCTTCGCCACCTCCGCAGGCGTGAGCAGCTCCTTTTCGTCGTCGGCCATGGTCCTCTGCTCCTTCGAGCGCCTGCGCCCGGGTTTCCGTTGGTAGCCCCCCGAGTGGGGGATTATATGTCCCCCATCGGCAGAAGACGGCAAGTGTTAAGCCCCCCAATCGGGGGAAGGTGGGGGATGTCCGGGTCGGGGCTTTGGAGATCGTCGCGACGTCTGGGGAGGCCCCGGGCGCGGTGGCGCCGGCCGCCCGACGGCCCGGTGCCTCAGCGGCGGGCGCGCTCCAGGAAACCGATGCCCTGCCCGACGGGCTCCACGAGCCGCCACCCGTCGTCCGCGGCAGCGTCGAGCTGAGCGGCGAAGGACCGCAGGCGCGCAGCCGCCGCCCGCAGGTTCCCGACCCCCTCGAGCACCGTCGCCGTGGCGACGAGCGTCTGGTGGCGGATGTCCTCGTGCGGTGGCAGCGGCTCCCCCTCGGGCACGCACAGGCACTCGCCCAGGGGGTTCGTCAGCACGCCGAAGCGCGTACCGGGGTCGGCCCCGAGCCGCTCGAGGTCACGCTCGACGCGTGCGGCGAGCTCCTGGCCGGAGTCGCCGCGGTGCCAGGCGAGCGTCCCGTCGGCCAGCCGTTCGACCACGGGGACGTCGGTGAAGCCGGGCGCGTCGAGGTCGACGAGCACGACGTCGTCGTCCTCAGCCCAGGGGGTCAACGTGAGCACGTCGTCGTCGCGCCTGCCGAAGCGCGCCCGCGCCGCGGTGCGTGCGAGCATCCGTGCGTCGACGGGGGCCAGGGGCGCGTAGCGCTCGAGGTCGACGCCCTCGTCGATCACCACGACGTAGTCGCCGCGCGTGCTCTCGACCACGAGCGCGGGGCGCTCGACGCTGAGCACGGCCAGCCGGACGCGCTCGTGGACCTCGAGGGCGCGCAACCCGTCCTGCAGGGCGCCAGAGGGCCGGCAGAGCACGAGGTCACCGTCCGCGGTGGCGGCCACCTGGAACAGCGGCCTGCCCGTGGCGTCGAGCGTCGCGAGGTCCTCCAAAGCGCTGTCGCCCATGTCGTCATCCTCTCGTGCGGCTCGGGCAGGCGGTGCGGGAAGGAATACCCGAATGGTTCGGCTCGCACCAGTGACGGGCGCCTGCCGGGTGCCGGAGTCCGGCGTGCGCCGGCCGGCCGGTCCTGGGCAGGGCGGCGACGCGTCCCCCGCCAGGATTCCCGCGCGTGCCCGGGAAAGCCGGCGCGCGGACGGCATCGCCGGCAGCAAGGCAAGCGCCCGCGCAAGATTCCCGCGCCGGCGCGGGAAAGCCGGCGCCGGGGACGGCATCCTGGCACGACGATGCGTGACCCGTCCCGCCCAACCCGCCGAGGCGTCGCCGTCCTGGCCGCCGTCCTCGCGCTCATCGCCGTCGCGGCCGTCGCGGCCGCCCTCACCCTGCCGCGCGGCGGCGGTGCGAGGGAGTCGGCCTCCCCGACGGCCGACCAGCGCGCCGCCGGCCACCGCGACGCCGCAGGTCACCGCGACGCCGGCGGCGCCCGCGCCAGCACCGGCGACCACGACGTTGCGC
>DATLGH010000035.1 GCA_035540635.1 Egibacteraceae bacterium
GCCGCTGCCGGCGCGACGTCCATCACCCCGATCGTGCTCCACCTTCGGCCTGGCGTCCGGGAGCTGTTCTGGCCCTGGCTGGAGGCGCACCATCCCGAGCTCGTCGACCGTTACGCCGAGCTCTACACGAAAGCGACCGCGCCGAGGAGCTACCGCGGGCCCGTCGAGGCGTTCGTCGCCGAGCAGCGCCGGGCGGCCTACCGCCGGCACGGCCGGCCGGCGCAGCCGCCGGCGTGGCGCGGACGCCCCAACGACGGCGGCCGTCCGGAGGCGGCCCCCACGCAGCTCCGCCTCCTGTAGCGCCTACACTTTCGCGGGCAGGCTCGCGACGCCCGTGCCGCAGGAGGAGCCCATGGGGCGTGACATCGATACCACCGAGTTCAGCCGGGAGGATCGCGTCCGCTACCGCGACAAGGTCAAGGCCAACCTCGCGGCGCTCCGCCAGCTCATGGACGCAGGGCGCTTCGAGACGGGCCGCCGCCTCGTCGGGGTGGAGATGGAGGTCTACCTCACCGACCCCGACGGTCACGTCACGCCGATCAACGCCCAGCTGCTCGACCGGATCGCCTCCGACGACTTCCAGACCGAGCTCGCGCAGTTCAACATCGAGTTCCAGATCCGCCCCCGCCGCCTCGTGGCCGACGTGTGCCGGCAGATCGAGGACGAGCTTCGGGCGTCGCTCGAACGTGCGCACGCCAAGGCGGAGACGCTCGGGGCGCAGGTGATGATCATCGGCATCCTGCCGACGCTGTCCGACTTCGACGTGACCGAGCAGAACCTGTCGGCGAACCCGCGTTACCGGGCGCTGAACGACGCGATCCTCGCCGCGCGCGGTGAGGACATCCTCATCCGCATCGAAGGCGACGAGACCCTCGAGACAACCGCGAACTCGATCGTGTTCGAGGCGGCCTGCACGTCGGTGCAGCTGCACCTGCAGGTCGACCCAGCGGACTTCGCAACCGCCTGGAACGCCGCCCAGGCGGTGTCCGCACCGCTGGTGGCGACCGCCGCGAACTCGCCGTTCTTCCTCGGTAAGCAGCTGCACCACGAGACCCGCATCGCACTGTTCCAGCAGTCGATCGACACCCGCACCGAGGAGCTCGCCACACAGGGGGTGCGGCCCCGGGTGTGGTTCGGGGAGAAGTGGCTGACGGAGGGCATCTTCGAGCTCTTCGACGAGAACGTGCGCTACTTCCCCGCCCTGCTGCCGCTCTGCGACGACGAGGACCCGCAGGCGATGCTGGCGGCCGGCGACATCCCGCACCTGCCCGAGCTCACCCTCCACAACGGCACGATCTACCGCTGGAACCGACCCGTCTACGACGTCGCCCGGGGCCGCCCGCACGTGCGCATCGAGAACCGGGTGCTGCCCGCCGGCCCCACCGTCGTCGACGTCGTCGCCAACACCGCCCTGTACTACGGGCTGCTCGCCGGCCTGGCCGCCCAGGAGCCGCCGGTGTGGCAGCAGATGAG
The DNA here is from genome assembly GCA_035540635.1 of Egibacteraceae bacterium. Classification (NCBI taxonomy): domain Bacteria; kingdom Bacillati; phylum Actinomycetota; class Nitriliruptoria; order Egibacterales; family Egibacteraceae; species Egibacteraceae bacterium. Next base: position 1,474 of record DATLGH010000035.1, read on the forward strand.
CTTCGACGCCGCCACGGAGAACTTCTACGCCGCCGCCCGCTACGGCCTGGGAGCGAAGCTGTACTGGCCGGGTGTGGGCGCCGCAGTGCCCGTCAGCGAGCTCATCCTGCGCCACCTCCTGCCCGTCGCGGCCGCCGGCCTGCGCTCGTGGGACGTCGCCGAGGCCGACATCGACCGCTACCTCGGCATCATCGAGGCGCGGGTCCTGTCCGGACGCAACGGCGCCGCCTGGCAGATCGCGACGTACCGCCAGCTCGTCGAGGAGCAGGACCTCGAGCGCCCACAGGCTGCGAGCGAGCTCGTCCGCCGCTACCAGAAGCTGTCGCAGATCGGCGAGCCCGTCCACACCTGGCCGGTAGGCGGTTAGTTGGCGGCCGATCGCCGACGGCGTCACGCCGATCCGGTGCCCGGCGGCGGCCTGAAGCCCCCGAGCAGCTCGGCGAGGTGGCCGGCCAGCGCGATGGTGGTGCGGTCGCGGTAGGGCGAACCGACGATCTGCACGCCGACCGGCAGCCCGCCGGAGGTGAGCCCGACCGGGGCGGCGGTCGCGGGAAGGCCCGCGGACGACACGATGGTGTTCCACACGATCTGGTCGAGGTAGGGGCGGGGGCGGCCGTTCACGTCGATCGTGCGCGCGAGCCGTTTCTCCATCTCGTCGACCCGGTCGGGTTCGGGGTAGGTGGGGTACGCGACGACGGGTGCGACGGGGAACAGCAGCACGTCGAAGCGTTCGAAGAACGCCATCCACGCACGCCGCAGGCGCCGGCGCTCGGCGTCGACGCGCAGCCAGCGGGCGTGGGGCTGGGTGAGCGCCCGCGCCCGGCGGGCCTCGCGGCTGTCGTCGTCACCCCGCCGAACGAGGACGTCACGCAGCCGGGCGAGCTCCTCCTCGCTCGTGTCGTCGGCGCTCGTGCTCACCCAGAGGTCGAACGCGACCCGCTCGGCGGTGACGAAGTCGAACGCCGGGCGTGCCGCCGTGTCGACGGTCGCGCCGGCGGCCCGGAGCGCCTCGACGGCGGCCTCCAGCCCGTCGCGGACGGCGGCGTCCACGGGGAACGCCTCGTGCTCAACCCAGGCGGCGACCCGGTACTCGCCGATCGCGCGGTGGGCGGGCGGCGGCAGGGCGAAGCGTGTGGCGACCGCGTCCGGTGCGTCGGGACCGGCGAGCAGGTCGAGCGCGAGCGCGAGGTCGTCGGCGCTGCGGGCGAGCGGCCCGACCCCCATGACGTCGGGGAGGTGACCAAGCTCGTCGAGCGGCACGGACGGCAGGTGGCCCCGGAGAGGCACGAGGCGCGGCGTGGGGAAGTGGCCGTAGACGCCGCAGAACGCGGCCGGCTGGCGGATCGACCCGCCGCTGTCGCTGCCGAGCTCCAGCGCGCACAGCCCTGCGGCGAGGGCGGCGGCCGCGCCTCCCGACGAGCCGCCGGTCGTGCGGGTGGCGTCCCAGGGGTTGCGCGTGGTGCCGAAAAGGGCGTTCGCGGTCTCCTGCCCGCTCACGCCCTCGGGGAGGTTCGTCTTGCCGAGCAGCACCGCGCCGGCGTCGAGGAGGCGCTGCACGGCCGGAGCCGAGGCGGAGGGGACGTGGTCGCGCAGCTCGGGGACGCCGGCCGTCGTGCGCATCCCCGCGGTCGCGAAGCAGTCCTTCACGGTGATCGGCACGCCGTGCAGCGGCCCCCTGCGTTGACCGGCGCGCTGCTCGTCGTCGCGTTGCGCCGCGCACCGTCGGGCTCCGTCGTCGTCGACGGTCACGACGGCGTTCAACCGCTCGCAGGCGGCGATCCGCTCGAGGTAGCCCGCGACGAGCCCGCGGCTCGTGACCCGCCCCGCACGGAGCGCCGCGGCGATCTGCGAGGCGGAGGCGAACAGCAGATCGGAGGTGACGTCGGCCATCGCCGGGGTCGATGCCCGCCTGCTGCTCGCCGCATGCGCCGCCCCTTCGCTGTCCTCCGCTCCCGGTGAGCGCAGCGACGCCCGAGGGGGCTCGTGGAGGAATCAGACGGCGTTGTGCGTCATTCCGGTTCGCCGGAAGCTGTGGGGCTCGTGAGGTGGGAGAACCAGTCCGCGCGATCGAGAAGCAGGTGGAAGTCGATGAGGTCATCGCCGGTGAGCGGCGGGGCGGAGCGGGGGTTCTCTGGATGGGTCGGCCGAAGCGGGTTGCCCTCGCCGCCGCTGCGCGACACCCCCGCGGCCAGGAGCATCGTCGCGGCCTGCGGGTCCACTCGGCGGAAGATCGGCTCGCCGCACTGCGGGCAGACGAACGCATACGCCACCGGGTCGCCGTGCGGACCGCCGAGCATGGCGCACCGGCTGGCCGCGACGTCGACCTGCTGCCGACACGATGGACACGAGGTCCGGATCGTCGGCATATGCTGCCTCCTCGCTACGACTCTCGCGGCGGCTGTCAGCCGCTCGTCGTCGTGACACCACTACGCTGCACCGGAGAGAACCAGACCACGGCTGTGCTCGCATGCCCAAATTTGATGAATTGTCGCAGGGCCGCTCGGGTGGGTGCGTGACGCAGGGAAGGACCAGCATGCGGCACTCGGTAAGCCGGCTTCTGCGCGAGCTGAACAGCCAGCCTCCGTTCCCCTGATGGACGCCCTCAGGGCGTACCTGGAACGGACGGTCGAGGCATCGGCGGTGGCGCTGTGGCTCGCCGACTACGCCGAGCAGGAGCTGCGCCCGCTGACCCTCGACCGCAGCGACGGCCCTCAGCGGTGCTGCAGGAGAGCGCAGTGGTTGTGGCCTATGTGCTCGTGGCGTCGCGGCGCTACACCGACGTCTTCGAACGCGCCCGCCGGCGCACCGAGCTCGCCGTGCCGGCCGAGCTGCAGTGGGAGCTCCTGCCGGTGCTCGCCCACGACGGCCCCGACTTCAGCATCGCCGGCTCGCTGGAGCCGGCCTACGACATCGGCGGCGACAACTTCGATTCGACTACGCCGTCGAGCCCGATGCCCTGCTCGTGTCGGTGACGGACGCGATGGGCCACGGAACCGCGGCCGCGCTGCTGTGCAGCCTCTGCGTCGCCACCCAGCGCAACGCCCGCCGCAAAGGTGACAGCCTCCGTGCCGCTCGGCCTTTGGCAGGACAGTGACTTCAACCTCCACGAGCTCGAGTTCGTGCCCGGCGACCGCCTCCTGCTCATCACCGACGGCATCGTCGAGGTCTCCCGTCAGAACGGGGAGGTCTTCGGCGAGGGGCGGCTCATGGAGCTCCTCCAGCGGACCGCGAGGGAGCGACCTTCGGAGGTGGTGCGCATGCTCGCCCGCGCCGTCGTGGAGCACCGCGCCACACCGCTATTGGACGACGCGACCGCGGTGTGCATCGACTACCGCCGCCGGTAGCGGGAGACTGGCTTCGAGCGGTGAGCGACCGCGCGGGGGACCCTCGAAAGAATGGAGGAGCTGTGGCGAGCGGGGACGACGAGCTGACTATGGGCCGGATCTCCTCCGGGGCGGTGCGGGCGGCCACGGGCCGCGGCTGGGCCGAGTGGCTCGAGGAGCTGGACGCCGCAGGAGCCGGCGCGTGGGACCACAGGCAGATCGTCGCCCACCTCGAACGGCAGGCACCGACGGTGACGTCGGGATGGTGGCGCCAGTCGATCGCGGTTGCCTACGAACAGGCCCGCGGGAAGCGGGTGGTCGGCGAGACCGCCGACGCGGGCTTCCAGGTGGGCGTCCAGCGAAGCGTCGGCGCCCCCGCAGCGGAGGTGTGGGAGCTCATCACCGGACGTCCCGACCTTTGGCTCGGCGCAGGGGCGTCCATCGAGTTCGTCGAGGGCGCGCACTACGAGGTGCCGGCCGGCGACGGTCATCCGCGCGTGAGCGGCGAGGTGCGCGTCGTGAAGCCCGGGAACCGACTGCGCATTACCTGGCAGCCCGAGGCCTGGGCGGCCCCGGCCACGCTTCAGCTGACGCTCACGACGGCGCCTTCGGGCAGGACCGCGGTGAGCGCGCACCTGGAGAAGCTGCCCGACGCGGCCGCCCGGGAAGCGATGCGGGCGCGCTGGCGGGCGGCGCTGGAGCGGATCGTCGCGGCCGCCGGCTAGCGCAGGTGCGCCGGCGCGCCCGGGCCCACGTAGGAGTAGTGGAAGGTGCGCGCGCAGGGGGAGCCGTACACCTGCGGGTCCACCTCGAAGACCGCGCCCTCACCGGACACGTCGGCCGGCAGGGCGGTGGACGCGCGCCGACGGTGCACGCCGCTGGCCGGCGACCGCTACTCTCCAGCGCGCATGGTCGATCTCTACCACCGGCTCGAGGGCTATGACGAGGTGAAGGGCCTCCTCGGCGGCACCGACGAGGACGTCCTGCTCGCACTGCGCGGCAAGCCCGCACTGCTGCGCATCCCGGCGGTGGACCACCCCGACGGCGGGCGGAAAGCGAGCGCCCCGGCGCGGATGGTCGCGTGCCTGCTGCACGGCAACGAGGACTCCGGGTTCAGGGCCGTGCTCCGGTTGCTGCGGACCGGTGCCCGCTACCCCTTCGACCTGTGGGTGTTCATCGGCAACGTGCGGGCCGCGAGCCAGGCGGGCTGGTTCGCGCACCGCTTCCTCGACGACCAGGAGGACTTCAACCGGGTGTGGGGACTCCACCCGCCGACGACGCGGATGCGCAGGTGCGCCGAGGCCGTCCTCACCGAGCTGGCGGGCGCCGACCTCGAGGCGTGCGTCGACCTGCACAACAACACCGGGAACAACCCCTTCTACGCGATCGTGCCGGTGCGCACGCCTGCGAGCCTCAGCCTCGCCGCCACCTGCTCGGACACCGTGCTGCTCTGGAATCTCCGTGCGCACACGCTCATGGAGGCGCTGTCGCGACGCTGCCCGACGGTGGCGGTGGAGTGCGGCCTTCCGGGGCTGTCGGACAATGCCGCCTTCGCCGAGCGGGTGCTCGACCGCTTCCTCGCCGCGCCCCGCTTCACGGGCCGGCCCCGCGTGCCCTCGCGCATGGTCGACATGACCGTGCGGGTGGAGGTACGCCCCGAGGTGCCGTTCGCGGTCGGGCTCGCCCTGGGTGACGAGATCGACTTCGTCCTCCGCCCCGGCCTCGACGCGCACAACTTCGGGATGCTGTTCGCCGGCACGGAGCTCGGACGGGTCCACCCCGGCACGGCCATGCCGCTGTGCGCGACCGACATGCGCGGCACCGAGGTGACCGACCGGTTCTTCGCCGTGGACGCCGACGGCCTGCTCACGGTCCGCGAGGACCTCACCCCGGTGATGATGACGACCACCGTCGTGCAGATCCGCCGCGACTGCCTCTTCTACATCGCGCGCAACCGCAGCGGACCGGCGAGCACGCCTCTCAACGCGGACCGGGCGGCGAGGTAGCCGCACAGGCCGTGGACGCCGGCGCCCGGCGGCGTCGACGCCGAGCACAGCAGCACCTGGCGGTCAGGGGTGCGGTGCGGGCTCAGCCGCAGGGCCGGACGCGCCACGAGCTGGACGAGGTCGTGCGCGCCTCCGGCGATGTCCCCACCGATGTAGTTCGGGCTGTAGCGCTCGACGTCCGCGGCGGTGGCGGTGACCCGTGCGAGGACGCGGTCACGGAAGCCGGGGGCGAACCGCTCGATCTGGCGCTCGATCCGGTCGGTCATGTCGACCGTGGAGCCGTTCGGCACGTGGCAGTACCCCCACAGCGTGTGGCGGCCCTCGGGCGCCCGGGACGGGTCCACGAGGCTCTGCTGGGCCACGAGGACGAAAGGCCGCTCGGGATGCTCGCCACGCCCGACCGCCGCCTCGGCGGCGGCGATCTCGTCGAGGGTCCCGCCGACGTGCACGGTGCCGGCCCGCCGGCAGGCCTGCGCCGTCCAGGGCACCGGGCCGTCGAGCGCCCAGTCGACCTTGCAGACCCCCGGGCCGTGGCGGAACCGGGTGAGCGCACGCCGGTAGCGCGCGGGGAAGCGGTGGCCGGCGAGGCTGAGCAGCTGGCGCGGGCTGACGTCGAGCAGCACGGCCCGCGCCGGCGGCACCTCCTCGAGGCGGCGGACGGGATGGTCCACCTCGATCGTGGCGCCGAGGGTGGCGAGGTGGGCGGAGAGGGCGTCGGCGATCGCCTGGGAGCCGCCGCGGGCCACCGGCCAGCCGACGGCGTGGCCGCTCGCCCCGAGGACGAGGCCGAACCCCGCCGTCCCTGGGACGGTGAACGGCAGCACGGAATGGCCGGCGAGACCGGCGAACAGCGCACGGGCGGGCTGGTCGCGGAACGCCCCGCGGGCGAGGCTCGTCGCCGGGCGCAGGGCCGCCGCTGCGAACCGGGCCAGCGCGAGCGGGTGGCGGGGCAGCCGCACCGGCTGGTGGAGCATGCCGAAGACGTCGTCCCACGCGCCGGCCGCCCGTCCCACGAGGCGCGTCCAGGCGGGGCCGTCGCCGGCGAGGCCCTCGGCCGTCGCGGCCACCGACCGCTGCAGCGTCGCGGCCTCGCCGCCGTCGAGGGGATGGGCCAGCGGTATGTCGGGGTGCAGCCACTCGAGGCCGTGCTCGGCGAGCGGCAGGCGGGCGAAGACGGGGGAAGCGGCGGCGAGGGGGTGGACCGCGGAGCACACGTCGTGGGTGAAGCCGGGCAACGTCAGGGCCGCGGACCGCGTGCCGCCGCCGACCGTCGGCGCGCCCTCGAGAAGGAGCACGGAGCAGCCGGCCCGCGCGAGGGTGACGGCGGCCGTGAGGCCGTTGGGGCCCGCGCCGACCACGACCGCGTCCCAGATGAAGTCAGGCATGGCGGCCGGCCGTGCGGCAGTAGTCGCGGCGGTGGGGCCCCGTCGGCTCGCCGCCCCCATCAGCGCACCTCCGGGGTGTCCTCGGCGACGGGCACGGCGGACGAGAGGAGGGCCGCCCGGCGGAGCAGCCACGACCAGCCGGCCGGCGGCGCGGCGGTGTGTGCCGGCGGCCGCCGCCGGTTGCCGCGTCGCCCACCGGCTACTCCAGCCCCGCGAACAACGAGGTCTCCGGAAGCTCGGTGTCCACGAGGCTGCGGGCGAGCTGGAAGTCCTCGTACGGATAGATCTCTCGCACGACCTCGTCGGGGATGCGGAACCACATCCCGTCCGGGTCGATCTGCGTCGCGTGGGCGAGCAGGGCACGGCTGCGCAGCCCGATGAAGTCGCCGACCTCCACGGAGGTCGTCGAGGGGTCGCCCGCGTCGGGGTCGAAACGCTCGAGCCAGCCGGTGAACGGCGAGTCGATGCCGCGGTCGGCGCACGCGGCGTGGAGCGCCTCGACCTTGCGGCGGTTGAACGCGCCGACGTAGTAGAGCTTGCGGGGCTGCCAGGGCTCGCCTGCCTCCCGGCAGCGCTCGGGGTCGCCGGCCGCGTCGAACGCCGCCACGCTGATGTCGTGGCAGCGGATGTGATCGGGATGCGGGTACCCGCCGCCCTCCGGGTAGGTCACGAGGACGTCGGGGCGCTCGGCGCGGACGAGCCGCACGAGGCGTTCGGTCGCCTCCTCGAACGGCGCGTTGTAGAAGGAGTCCGCAGCGAGCAGGCGGCCGTCCCCGTCGAAGTCCTCGACGTAGCCCGAGTCGGGGTAGCCGAGCCAGAAGTGGTCGGTCACCCCGAGGATCTCGAGCGCGCGGGCGAGCTCCTCCTCGCGGATCTCGCGCATGCGCTCGGCGACGCCCGGCTGGTCCATGGCCGGGTTGAGGATGTCGCCCGCCATGCCGTCGGTGCAGGTCACCACCGATACGCGGTACCCCTCCTTCGCGTAGCGGGCCATCGTCGCCGCACCCTTGGAGGACTCGTCGTCGGGGTGCGCGTGGACGAACATCGCGTGCAGAGCCGGCATGGCGGCCAGGGTAGCCCTAATCCTCCCAGCGGCTCTGCCACATGGCCTGCAGCCGCGCGCTCGCCGGGTCGGCCGCCACCGCGTCGAGGTAGGCGCCGAGCAGCGCGTCGGCCTCCTCCACGCGGTCCTTCGGGCCTTTGAGCCGGACGACGCACTCCCGCCCCGGGTACGAGCCGACGTGGACGTCGGGGAACTCCGTGGTCAGGCGCGTGAGGACGGGGTTCAGGGTCGACTCGGGGTAGCCGTGGAGGCGCTCGACGACGTGCTGGGGCCGTCCGTGGCCGGCGAGCAGCGCCGGCTCGATGCAGCGCACGATGATGCGCTGCAGCAGGGAGGGGATGCCGGGCAGCACGACGACCGTCGCGCCCGCGCTCGCCCCGCTGCCGCCGTCGACGTCCACGGCCACGCCCGGCGACAGGGCGGTCGAGGGGTCCTCGCAGAGCAGGTACGCCCCCTCGGGAACCTGCGCCATCTTCCGCATCGAGCGCGCGTGCTCGGGTGAGACGGTGACCCCGCCCGCAACCGTGCGTTGCAGCGTCGCGGTCACCTGGGCGTCGATCTCGGGGTGGAGGACGAGGCGGCGGCCGAGGCTCGTCGCCACCGCCTCGTGCGTGACGTCGTCGGGTGTGGAGCCGACGCCACCGGAGGTGAGCACGACACGCGGCCGCCCGCGGGCGAGCTCGCGCTGCAGGGCCTCGTCGATGGCCCCCCCGTCGTCGGGCACGGTCACGATGCGGTCGAGGGGCACGCCGAGGCCCTGCAGTCGCCGGGCCACCCAACCCGAGTTCGTGTCGGTGACGAAGCCGCCGAGGATCTCGTCGCCGATCACGAGCATCGACACCCGCAGCCTGGCCGTCATGGCCGCGAGGATACCGACGAGGCCCCATAGTATGCGGCTCATGTACACGAGCACCGAAGACGCCCGCAGCGACCTCTTCCTCGCGGGGGCGGTGTTCGCCTTCGGTGGGATCCTCGTGCAGTTCGTCCTCGCCGTCGTGCCGCTGAACCGGATCCCTGGCGCGGCGCCGGTCCTGGCGGTCGTGCTGCCGCTCGTCACGACGGTGCTCGTGCCGTTCCTGCTCATCCGCTACCGCAAGGAGCCGTGGAGCATGTACGGGCTGGGCGGCTTCTCGGCGGCGGCGTTCGCCAGCGGTGCGCTCCTCGGCGTGCCCATCGTCGTGGCGGGGCTCGTGGCGGCGGTCGTGGCCGGCGTCCCGGTCGACGACCGGGTTCCGTTGCTCGCCGTCGCCGACCCGGTCCGTCCGCTCGCGCGGGCCGCGCAGTGGCTCGGCTACGCGCTGCTCGCCGCCTACGGGACGGTGAAGGCCCGCGACGCCTTCACCGGCTACCCCGAGCCCATGGCGCCGCAGGGGCGGCGGATCGCCGGCCTGCTCGCCGCGGCCGCCGCCGTCGCCCTCGTGCTGCTCCTGGTGTCGCTGGCGGCGCGGGGAGCGCTGCTCGCTAACCTCGGCGTGGCGGCGGCCCTGGTGCTCTTCGCCCTGGGTGTGGGGGCCTCGGTCCTGCTGGCCCTGTCGCGGGTGCCGGCACGGGCGACGGCCACCCGCGCCGTCCTCCTCACGCCCGCGGTGCTCCTCGGCCTCGCCGGCCTCCACCTCACCTTCGAGGCGGTCGCGTTCGTCTTCACCATCTACAACGTGGGCCTGCTGGCCCTCGTCGGGTTGCTGGTCGGCGTGCTCCAGGAGGGGCGCCGGACCGCCTGGGGCCCGATCGGCCTCGCCCTGGTGGTCGCGCTGCTCACCGGATTCGCCGAAGGGGCCCTCCTCCGCTGAGTGGCAAGGGCGACTAGTCGCGTCACGCTCCTCGGGTTACCCTCGTTGGTCTTGGGGGCCGGCCCCCGTGAGCAGCTGCTCTCCGGGTCCCGGTGCCGACGCGTGTGCGGAAGGCGTTTGCCGATGATGTGGCTGTGAGCGCACCAGCGGGACCCGTGACCGGGCTCCTCAGCAGGCCGGGGGCAGTCGTGTGGGCGCTGCTCGCGTGCCTCGGCCTCATCATGGCCGGCATGAGCGTGGTGGCGGACCGCACGGTCGCGGGGTTCGCCGCCCCGACCACGCTCCCCGCGGACGAGGCTGCGGCCGCCGTGGCCGTCGAACCGGTCGCGGCCGAGCCACTCCCCGCGCCGGTGCCGGCGGCAGCCGAGGTCGCCCCTGTCGAGGTGGTGCCCCCGGCCTGCTGAGGAGCCCGGTCACGGGTCCCGCTGGTGCGCTCACAGCCACATCATCGGCAAACGCCTTCCGCACACGCGTCGGCACCGG
>DATLGH010000036.1 GCA_035540635.1 Egibacteraceae bacterium
CACCGTGACGGCGACGTCCCGCTCGACCCGCCCGCCCCCGTCCGGAGTGGGCAGCCACGCGAGCTCGCAGGCGTAGACGCTCACGCCGGGATCATCGCACGCGGCCCCGCGCCGGGGCGCCGGCGACGGGCGAGGGGCGACGGCGGCCCCGCGACCGGCCGGCCCGACCACCCGGCAGCCGCCGCGCACCTACACCGGCGGCATCGGCACGCGGATGCCACGCTCACGGGCGACCTCGCGCGCCCGGTCGTAGCCGGCGTCGGCGTGGCGGAGCACCCCCGTGGCGGGGTCGTTGGCGAGCACCCGCTCGAGCTTCGCGGCCGCGAGGTCGGTGCCGTCGGCGACGCTGACCTGGCCGGCGTGGATCGCCCGGCCCATCCCGACGCCGCCGCCGTGGTGGATCGACACCCACGCCGCGCCGGAGGCGACGTTGACCATGGCGTTCAGCAGCGGCCAGTCGGCGATCGCGTCGGATCCGTCGAGCATGGCCTCGGTCTCCCGGTGGGGCGAGGCGACCGACCCGGCGTCGAGGTGGTCGCGGCCGATGACGATCGGCGCGGCTACGGCGCCGGAGGCGACGAGCTCGTTGAAGCGCAGTCCCGCCCGGTGCCGCTCGCCGGCGCCGAGCCAGCAGATGCGTGCGGGCAGCCCCTGGAAGGCCACCCGCTCGCCGGCGAGGCGGATCCAGCGAGCGAGCGCCTCGTCGTCGCCGAACTCGTCGAGCACGGCGGCGTCGGTGACCGCGATGTCGGCGGGGTCGCCCGACAGCGCGACCCACCGAAAGGGGCCCTTGCCCTCGCAGAACAGCGGCCGGATGTAGGCGGGCACGAAGCCGGGGTAGTCGAAGGCGCGGGCACAGCCGCCGAGCAGCGCCTCGGCGCGCAGGGAGTTGCCGTAGTCGAACACCTCCGCGCCGCCGTCGAGGAAGCCGACCATGGCCTCCACGTGGGCGGCCATGGACGCCCGGGCGCGCTGCACGAAGCCCTCGGGGTCCCGTTCACGCTCGGTGCGCCAGTCGGCGAAGGCGACACCTGCCGGCAGGTAGGCGAACGGGTCGTGCGCGGAGGTCTGGTCGGTGACGACGTCGACCGCCACGCCACGGCGGAGCACCTCGGGCAGGACCTCCGCGGCGTTGCCGAGCACGCCGATCGACACCGCACGCCGCGCGGCCCGCGCCTCCTCCGCCAGGCGCAGCGCCGCGTGGAGGTCGCCGGCCACGACGTCGAGGTAGCCGGTCGCCCGCCGCCGGTCGATCCGCGCCGGGTCGCACTCCACGCAAAGGGCCACGCCGCCGTTCATCGTCACGGCGAGGGGCTGCGCGCCGCCCATCCCTCCGAGCCCGCCCGTGACGGTGAGCGTCCCCGACAGCGAACCGCCGAAGCGGCGTGCGGCCACCGCCGCGAACGTCTCGTAGGTGCCCTGGAGGATCCCCTGCGTCCCGATGTAGATCCACGACCCGGCGGTCATCTGCCCGTACATCGTGAGGCCGAGCTGCTCGAGACGGCGGAACTCCTCCCAGCTCGCCCAGTCGGGCACGAGGTTCGCGTTCGCGATGAGCACCCGCGGGGCCCACTCGTGGGTCGGCAGCACGCCGACGGGCTTGCCCGACTGCACGAGCAGCGTCTCGTCGCCGCGCAGACCGGTCAGGGTCGCGACGAGCGCGTCGAAACTCGGCCAGTCGCGTGCGGCCTTGCCCGAGCCGCCGTAGACGACCAGCTCGTCGGGACGCTCGGCGACATCGGGGTCGAGGTTGTTCTGCAGCATCCGCAGGGCGGCCTCCTGCGGCCAGCCCCGGGCGGTGCGCGTGGACCCCCGCGCGGCGCGGACGGTGCGGGGTCGGCTCGTCGTGGTCACCGCGCGACCTCCTCGTCGAGGGGACCGGTCACGGCCTCGGCCGCGGCGACGACCGCGCCGGTGCGCACGAGGTCGGCGGCGGCTTCGATCTCCGGCGACAGGTAGCGGTCGGGGCCGGGGCCGGCGACGCGCTCGCGCACCGCGGCCAGGACGGCGCCGGTGGCCGGGGCGGGCGGCAGCGGGGCGCGCAGATCGAGGGCCCTCGCGGCGGTGAGCACCTCGACGGCGAGCACGATCGTGAGCGCGTCGAGCGATCGTCGCAGCGTGCGCCCGGCCGACCAGCCGAGCGACACGTGGTCCTCCTGCATCGCCGACGTCGGTATCGAGTCGACGCTGGCCGGCACCGCGAGGCGCTTGAGCTCGGCCACCGCGGCGGCCTGCGTGTACTGGGCGATCATGAGGCCGGAGTCCACCCCCGGGTCGTCGGCGAGGAAGGCGGGCAGCCCGTGGTTCCGGGCGATGTCGAGGAAGCGGTCGGTGCGCCGCTCGGAGATGGCGGCGACGTCGGCGGCGGCGATCGCGAGGAAGTCGAGGGCGTAGCCGACCGGCGCGCCGTGGAAGTTCCCGCCGGACTCCACACGGCCGTCGGGCATCACGACGGGGTTGTCGATGGCGCTCGCGCGCTCCCGCGCCGCCACGAGCCGTGCGTGGGTGAGCGTGTCGCGGGCGGCACCCGCGACCTGCGGCGCGCACCGCAGCGAGTAGGCGTCCTGCACGCGCGTGTCCTCGGGCCCCCGGTGCGACGCCACGACGCCCGAGCCCTCGAGGAGCCGTCGCATGTTGCTGGCCGCGACCGCCTGTCCGGGGTGGGGGCGCAGGGCGATGAGGTCGGCCGCGAACGCGCGGTCGGTGCCGAGCAGCGCCTCGACGCTCATGGCGGCGGCGACGTCGGCGGCGGCGAGCAGCCCGGCGAGGTCGGCGCACGCCAGGGTGAGCATGCCGAGCATCCCGTCCGTGCCGTTGATGAGCGCAAGTCCCTCCTTTTCTGCGAGGCCGACGGGCGCGAGGCCGGCTCCGCTCAGCGCCTCCGCGGCCGGGCCCGCCACACCGGTGGCGTCGCGGACGTCGCCCTCTCCCATGAGCGCGAGCGCGACGTGCGCGAGCGGCGCGAGGTCGCCCGAGCATCCGAGTGAGCCGTGCTCGCGCACGACCGGGGTGATCCCCGCGTTGAGCAGCCCCGCGAGGGCCTGTGCGGTCGCGGGGCGCACACCGGTACGCCCGGTGGCCAGGCTGCGAAGCCGCAGGGCCATGAGCGCGCGGACCACCTCGCCCTCGATCTCCGGGCCCGCGGTCGCCGCGTGGGATCGCACGACGCTGCGCTGCAGCTGCCTGCGCCGGTCGCCGGGAATGTGACGGACGGCGAGCGCGCCGAAGCCCGTCGACACGCCGTAGGCGGGCACCGGCTCGCCGGCGCGGGCGTCGATCACCGCCCGGGAGTGCGCCATCGCCTGCAGGGCGAGAGGGGTGAGCTCCACGGCCGCGCCGTCGCGGGCCACGGCCACCAACTCGCGTTCGGACAGGGCATGGGGGCCGATCGGGATCGTGGTCGCCATGGCCCTATTGAAACCCGGTTGCGACCTCCCGTGCGGCGTCGGCGAACGGGCTCGTCCTCCGCGTGCAGGGCTCGGGCGGCAGCACGAGCCGGTAGCGCGGGACACCGTTCAGTCCCGCAGCACCCGCCGGGCGCCCTCGACGAGGGTCGTGAGGTCGAGCCCGGTCTCCTCGTCGATGACCCGGCGCAGCACCGGCGGGACCGCTTCCAGTGCGGCGGTCATCCGCTCCAGGGTGTCGCGGAGCTGGCGCATGCGGGCCGCCTCCTCCGCGGGGGTGACGAGGTCGTCGACCACCGACGCCTCCGCGCGCGAGCCGACGATCGGGTCAGGCACGCCCCGCACCCACACGAGCGACCGGCGGCCCGGCCCGCGGTTCTCGACGATCGGCTCAACAGCGACGACGTCGTCGGAGCGCACGTAGCGGCCGTAGCCCAGCGCCACGAGCTGCCCGCTTTGGATCCTCATCCGTCATCCTCTCCGGGTCCGCCCGACGCGGCATGCGGCGGGAGGGCGCTCACGGCGTTCGCCGCTCTGCAGGTACGTCGTCGTGTCCCGCAGGCCGAGCGCGTCGAGCAGGGCGCGCAGGTCGGCCATGCGCACGCGCCGGTGCCCACCGACGTTGATGCCGCGCAGCAGCGCGATGTAGGCGTGCAGGGCGAGCCTCCTCGACGAGTGCGGCGGGCTGCGCGCAAGTGTCGCCCGGATCGCGTGTCACCGCGACGGTCACCCGTGCCCGGGTTTCGCCGCCTATCCGCAGAAGCGAGCCGGGCCCCGACCGGCGGCCTACTCTGGGTGACGTGAGGGAGCCTTGCCCGCTGACCTGGCAGCCGTCGCTCCTCGACACCGGCGACGGCGCTACGATCACGTTCGACCCGGCGTTCACCGGGCTCGTCCGCCGGGAGCTGGCCGGCGGCGCGTGGGTCGACCACGTCCCGGGCTGGGTGCGCGGTGCCGACGTGCTGTTCGACGCGCTGCTGCGCACCGCGGGCTGGGCCGAGCACACCCGCTGGATGTACGAGCGGCGGGTCGTCGAGCCCCGGCTGACCGCCCGCTACCACCTCGACGACGGCGACCTGCCGCTGCCGGTGCTCGCCGAGCTCGCCGCCGCGCTGTCGGAGCGGTACGGCGTGACCCTCACCCAGGTCGGCGCGAACCTCTACCGTGACGGCGCCGACAGCGTCGCCTGGCACGGCGACCGGGTGGCGCGCGAGCTGCCCGAGGCGACCGTCGCCCTCGTGTCGCTCGGCGAGCCGCGCCCGTTCAGGCTGCGCCCGAAGGGCGGCGGTCCCTCGGTCTGCTACGTCCCGGGGCGCGGCGACCTGCTCGTCATGGGCGGCTCCTGCCAGCGCACGTGGGACCACGCCGTGCCGAAGGTGCGCCGGGCCGGGCCCCGCATGAGCGTGCAGTTCCGCCACGCCTACGACCGCTGATCGACACCGCGCTCCGGTGGCGCGTCACGGGCCGCGACCCGGGGGTTGTACCGGGCACCGTCCCCGACCCGATCGGGACGCCCGCAGGGTGTGATAGAAGACGCCATGCGGACGCGCACGCTCGAGCGGCCCCCACGCGGCCAGGGCCGGGTGATAGCCGGCGTGTGCGCCGCACTCGCCGACCGGTTCGGTGTCAGCCGCACGCTCGTCCGGGTGCTGTTCGTGTTCTTCGGTCTTTTCGGGGCCGGCGAGATCGCCTACATCGTCGGTTGGATCGTCATTCCGCGCGCCGACCGCTAGCGCCGTGTCGGTGCGCGAGCTCGTGGTGCTCGGCACCGCCAGCCAGGTGCCCACCCGGGAGCGCAACCACCACGGCGCGCTGCTGCGCTGGGACGCCGAGGGGGTCCTGTTCGACCCCGGAGAGGGCACGCAGCGCCAGATGGCGCTGGCGGGGGTGAGCGCCTCGACGATCACCCGCATCTGCATCACCCATTTCCACGGCGACCACTGCCTCGGCCTGCCCGGTGTCGCGCAGCGTCTGCGCCTCGACCAGGTGGCGCATCCCGTCGACGTCTACTTCCCCGCCGCGGGGACGGGCTACTACGAGCGGCTGCTCACCGCCACGGTGCACCAACCCGCCGACCAGCTCCGGCCGCACCCGTGCGCGCCGGGCACCGTCGCCGACGCGCCCGCGTTCAGGATCGAGGCGCGCCCGCTCGTGCACCGCACCGCCACGCTCGGCTGGCGCCTCGTCGAGCCCGACGGCCGGCGGATGCTGCCCGACCGGCTGGAGGCGGCGGGGGTGGCGGGGCCCGACGTCGGCCGCCTCCAGCGGGAGGGCTCGCTCGAGGTCGCGGGCCGCCGCGTGCGCCTCGAGGAGGTGAGCGCCCCGCGGCCGGGTCAGAAGGTCGCGTTCGTGATGGACACGAAGCTGTGCGACGCCGCGCTCGCGCTCGCCGCGGACGCCGACCTGCTCGTCTGCGAGGCGACGTTCCTCGAGCGGGACGCCGACCTCGCGGAGCGCTACCGCCATCTCACCGCCACGCAGGCGGGCCGCATCGCCGCGGAGGCGGGCGCACGGCGTCTGGTCCTCACCCACTTCTCGCGGCGCTACCCCGACCTCGACGCCTTCGCCGCCGAGGCCGCGCGCCACCATGCCGACGTGGTCGTCGCGCGCGACCTCGACCGCGTCGCGGTGCCGCCCCGGCGCTGATCCATAGCGTCGTCCACAGGGCTGTGGGCATAGGCCGGGCGGGGCGTGCGCCCAGGCCCAATGCTGTGGGCGAGCCCGAGTGAGGAGGACCCATGCCGCTGCGCTGGCACGACGTCGAGCGGTTCACCGTGCAGACCGCGACCGCCGACCTGCTCGGGCGGGGGGAGGTGCGGCCGCTGCTCGTCGGATTCATGGGTGAGGAGCAGTGCGTCGTCGCGTTCCTGCGCGGCTTCCCGAACGGCGCGTACACCGACCCCATCATCGAGGTGCTGGCGCTCGCGATGGCGCTCGGCGCCGACCGGCTCGCGTTCGCCGCGGCGGGGCGGCTGACCTCCCTCGACGATCCCATCCCCCCGGTGACCGAGGACGCGGACCTTCGCCAGCGGGCACTCGTCGTCGAGTACGCCGACGGCGCGGGGCCCACCCCCCTCCAGCACAGCTGCATCCACCCGTTCACGCTGTCCTCCTCGGGGGTCGTGTGGGACGTCACGCTGCACCTGACCGGCGGGCGCGGGTGGATTCCCGACGCGCTGCGCATCGCGGTGTCCTCGGGGGATCAGCTCGCCGGCGAGGCGACAGACGCGGACATCCGTTCCCAGGCCGAGCGTTGCGTGACGCTCGGCCACGACCTCGCGCTCGGCCCGACCGTCCGCGCCCGCCTCGGCCTGCCCCGCGGGTGCTACTGACGCACGAGGTCGAGCAGCCGGGCCGACCCGAGCTGTGCCCACGACGACGCGTGCGGGGCGAACACCGCGAGGGTCGCCGGGGGAAAGCCCCCGCCGAGGCGCGGGTCGTCTCCGAGCGTGGCGGCGAGCCGCGCGATTCCGGGGTTGTGGGCGACGACGAGCACGCTCGTCGCGTCGTCGGGCGCCGCGCGGACGAGGGCCAGCAGCAGCTGCGCAGGCGCGAGGTAGAGGTCGTCCGCGACCGCGACGCACCCGTCCAGGCCGAGCGCGGCGACGGTCTCGCGGGCGCGGCGGGCCGACGAGCACAGGACGAGGTCGGGGGCGTGCGTGGCGACGACCCCGCCGAGGCGCGCCGCCTGCGCGCGACCCGCCGGGGTCAGCGGCCGCTCGTGGTCGGGTTGGCCGGGCGCGTCGGCGGCGGCGGCGTGGCGCAGGAGCAGCAGGCGCCGCGGTGCGGGCGCGTGCTCGGGACGGCGGTCCACGCGCGGGGACTTAGCGGTCACGCGGCGGGGAGGCGCCGCAGGCGCGCGAGGCCCTCGTCGATGAGCTCGTCGGTCTTGCAGAACGCGAAGCGCACGAGCCCGCGTCCGGGCGACGGGTCGGTGAAGAACGCCGAGCACGGCACCGCCGCGACACCGACCGCCTCGGGCAGCATGCGGCAGAACGCCGCGTCGTCGTCGTAGCCGAGCGGGCGGACGTCGGCGGTGA
Source organism: Egibacteraceae bacterium (assembly GCA_035540635.1). Lineage (NCBI taxonomy): Bacteria > Bacillati > Actinomycetota > Nitriliruptoria > Egibacterales > Egibacteraceae > Egibacteraceae bacterium. The sequence continues at coordinate 7,445 of DATLGH010000036.1, forward strand.
CGTAGTAGGCGCCGCGCGCCGGGTAGGCGGTGAACCCGAGCGCGGCGAGTCCCGCGTGGAGCCGGTCGCGGCGGGCGCGGTAGCCGTCGCGCAGGTCGGTGTAGAAGGCGTCGGGAAACCCCAGCGCGGTGACGACGGCGTGCTGGAACGGTGTGGCGTTCGTGTACGTCATCCACTGCTTCGCCTGGCGGACCGCCGAGGTCAGCGCCGGAGCGGCGCACACCCAGCCGACCTTCCACCCGGTGACCGAGAAGGTCTTCGCCGCGGAGGAGATCGTGACGGTGCGCTCGCGCATCCCCGGCAGGCTCGCGAGCGCGACGTGCTCGCCGTCGTAGACGAGGTGCTCGTACACCTCGTCGGTGACCGCGACGAGGTCGCGCTCCACGCACAGCCGCGCGATCGACGCGAGCTCGTCCGCCGTGAAGACCTTGCCGGTGGGGTTGTGGGGGGTGTTGACGACGATTACGCGCGTGCGCGGGGTGACCGCCGCCTCGAGATCGGCCTCGGAGAAGGCGAAGTCCGGGGGGCGCAGCGTCACCGCCCGCTCGACACCGCCGGCCATGCGCGTGCACGCCCGGTAGGCGTCGTAGAAGGGTTGGAACAGCAGCGCCTCGTCGCCCGTGTCGAGCAGCGCCTGCAGGGTCGCGCACATCGCCTCGGTCGCGCCGGCGGTGACGGTGACCTCGGTGGCGGGGTCGTAGACGAGGCCCGAGAAGCGACCCTGGTGGTCGGCGACGGCCGCCCGCAGAGCCGGGAGTCCGATGCCGGGTGCGTACTGGTTGTGCCCCGCCCGGATGGCCGCCACGGCTGCGTCGGCCACGTCGGGAGGCGGGTCGAAGTCGGGGAAGCCCTGCCCGAGGTTGACCGCCTCGTGCGTCACGGCCAGCTGGCTCATCTCGGCGAAGACCGTCGTGCCGAGGCCCTGCAGTCGCGCGGTCAGGTGCGGCTGTCGGTGGCTCATCGCCGGGCCAGCATAGAGGCCGGCTCCACGCGGACCGGGGCCGTCAGCGCCTGGTCCCGGCCCCGGCTGCGCATCCCCGCTGGCCCTGCCGTCGCGCATGGCGAACGCGCACGCCGCGGTCTGGGGATCAGGGCGGGGCGCCGGCCCCGAGATGATCGCGTGCGACCTCGAACCAGACGAGCTTGCCCGACGACGTCGCCGAGACCCCCCAGTCGTCGGACAGCGCGGCGACGAGTGCGAGGCCGCGGCCGCGCTCCTCGTCCTGACGGGCCTCCTGCAGCGCGGGGAGGATGGCGGTGCCGTCGCGTACCTCCACCCGCACACGCTCGGAGACGTCGATGTCGACGTGGAAATCGGTCCGGGCGTGGCGGAGGACGTTGCCGACGAGCTCGGACAGCAGCAGCTCGGCCGGCCAGGCCGGCAGGCCGTGGGCCCGCAGCGCCGCAGTGAGGAACCGGCGGGCGCGGGGGACGCTCGCGGGATCGGGGGGAAACGACTGTCTCATGGACGGGTCCACGGGCCGGGTCGCTCGGGGCGGCGCGCCCGTGGCGCCACCGCTCCTCAGGATAGGGGGCAACCTCCCCTTGCTGCAACAAGAGTTGCGGCAACACGTATTGCGCACGGGTTCACGAGCCGGTAGGGTCGCTGGCCATGGGAGGGGACACGGCGGAGGAGCCGCGCGACGAGGTGCTCGAGGCGCTCGACGAGCTCGTCGCGGCCCTGCGGGACAGCACGAAGGCCAACGAGCAGGCGCTGAAGCGTGCGGACCAGATCCGGCGTGCGCGCAACCGCGGCGCCACCTACGGCGAGATCGTCAGCGGGGACGACGAGCCGCTCATCGTCCACGTCACCCGGGCGAACCTCAACCGCCTGCTCGAGGCGGCGAGCCGGTTCCAGCGGGCGCAGGCCCGGGCGCTACACGCCGAGGGGTTCACGATGGAGCGCATCGGCGAGATCTTCGGGGTTACGCGACAGCGCGTCTCGGCGCTGCTGCGTAGCCGGCGGAGGTGACGACGCCGGCGACGGCAACCTCGGCGGCGTGACCTGGCGACCCGGTGCGCCGGCCTTCCGCCCCGGCGGGCTAGAACGGCGACGGGCCGAGACGCTCCGACAGCTCGCGTAGCGCTACCCGGCCGGCCCGGGAGTTGCCCGACCCACCCGCTGCCAAAAGCTCCTTCGCCACGCCCCTGTCCGCATCCTGTCACAGCCCTCCCGTAAGGTGTTCGCGCATGACGGAATCCGGGAGGAATGGCATGGCTGCGCGGGTCGGGGTGGAGAGCTTTGGGCCGCAGGTGGGCAGCGCCTACGTCATCGGTGCCGACGACCACGCGGACGTCGACGCCCCGGTCGTCGAGGAGCCCGACGGGCGGATGGCGCTGCGCGACCCTGACTCGGCCGCGGGGGTGCGCGCCCCGGTCGCCTTCGTCGACGGTGTCCGCCGGGGGGATGCGCGCCTGAGCGTCGTCCGCGACGGCGGTCGCATGGCGTTCGGCGCCGCCGGCGCGTACGGGGTCGGTGCGGTGCGGTGCGAGCCCGGCGCACCTCCCCGGTTCGCCCACCTCGCCACGCGCCGGCTCGTCGTGTGGGGCGGCGGCGAGCGGGTCGAGCTGCCGCCGGTCCGCGGCGGGTTCGGCTGGGACTGCGTGTCCGTGGCCAGCGCGCACCCCGACGCACCCCTCGACGAGCTACAGCAGCGGATGCGGCAGGCGGAGGGGGTGCTCGCCGAGGCGCTGTGCGCCGAGGGGGTGCTCACGGTCGTCGACGGCCCGCTCTCCTACGTGCGGTCCCGCGACCTGCCGGTCGTGGGCTACGTCAAGACCCATCACCGCGCGGTCCTCGCCGCCGACGAGCACCGCCGGGTGCCCGGCCTGCGCGCCGGTCAGCGCACGAGCCTGTTCGCGAAGAGGACCGACGTCTACGCATGCTACCTGCGGGTGGCGGAGCCCCCGGCGTGGGGCGGGCCGTGGGCGGGGATCGTGCGCCTCGAGCTGCCCGCGTCGGTCGGCCTCGCCGCCGCGGCGGCCACCGCGGACCGCGCGGCGCTGCTCCTGCCCCGCTACGCCGGCGTGCCGCACCTCGACGGGCGCGCCCCGGTCAACCTCCAGCCGATCGCCAAGCTCGAGTCGCGGCTGCGCCACCTCCTCGGCGATGCCGCACTCGCCGTCCGCGCGGTGCGCCAGGCGGCGCTGCGGGTCAACGAGGTGGCGGCATGACCGCGCCCGCCCCGGGTAGCGGTACGGTCGACCGGTGACCATGCCCCCCGACCCGCACCGGATCGGCCTCGTCGACGGCTCGGTTGACGCGAGCTCCCGTCGGTTCTTCGTCGTGCTCGACGAGGACGCGCTCGTGCAGCTCGACGAGCTCGTCACGTGCGCCCAGACGCTGCCCGGCGGCGGGAGCGTCACCCACTACGGCATGGTCGTCGAGACGCTACGCCACATCGAGGGCGCCGAGTTCCCCTCGGACACCGCCCGCATCGGCGCGCAGACGATGCCCGGCGAGACCGTCCGTCGCGTAGAGGTGCAGATCCTGCGGACCGTGCCCGAGTGGTGGTTGCCGCCCGAGCCGGGCATGGTCGTGTCCCGCTGCGTCGGCGCCGAACGCGACGAGGCGCTCTTCCTCGACCAGATGCAACGCCCGCTGCCCGTCGGCCTCGACCAGACCGGGCAGCCGCTGCACGTCGACTTCGACTTCATGAACGGCAGCCGCGGCGGGCACGTGTCGATCTCCGGGGTGAGCGGCGTCGCGACGAAGACGAGCTACGCGCTGTTCCTGCTCTACATGCTGTTCGAGACGGCGCAGGGCCGTGACCTGCTCGGCGTGCACCTGCCGAACACGAAAGCGCTCGTGTTCAACACGAAGGGCGAGGACCTCCTCCACCTCGACCGGCCCAACGGCCGCTTCCCCGACCTGCCCGACGCGGCGGCCGGCTGGGGGGCGCTCGGCGTGCCCGACCCCGGCGCCTTCGCCGACGTGCGCCTCTACGCGCCACGGGTGCCCGGCGACGCGACGACGGTCGTGCCCGACGTGCGCTCGCGGTCGCAGGCCGACGTCGTCGCCTACGGCTGGACCCCCGAGGCGTTCGTCCGCGAGGGGCTGCTGCAGTACTGCTTCACCGAGGAGGACGAGCGGGCGACGCAGGTCGGCTTCGTCGAGCAGCAGGTGACCCTCCAGCTTCTGCGCCACTTCGCGCCGCTCGACGGCGCCGCGACCGGCGCGATCGTGCTGCGCGACCGTGCGCTGGAGGACACCCCCTGGGACCCCGACCGCCTCGCGGGACGGCGCGTTCCCACGGCACAGGCGTTCGAAGGGGAGGTCATCCGCGACTTCGGCGACCTCGTGACGTTCCTCGAACGCCGCCTCGTCGTCACCGACCCTGAGGCGGAGGACGCGGCCCGCCCGTGGCTCGGCGGGGTCCAGCAGGGGACCGCCCGGGCGTTCGTGCGCCGGCTGGTGAAGCTGCGCCGGCGCATCGGCCATCTCGTCTCCGCCGGTGTCGACCCCGTCGACCTCGAGGCCGCGCGGGTGCACGTCGTCGACATCTCCCGGCTGCACGACGACGCGCAGCGGTTCGTCGTCGGGGCGCTGCTCGCCCGGGTGTGGGACTCCAAGCAGGGCACCGGCCGGGAGCCGCTGCGCTTCGTCGTCCTCGACGAGCTCAACAAGTACGCCCCCCGCGACGGGCGCAGCCCCCTGAAGGAGCTGCTCGTCGACATCGCCGAGCGCGGCCGGGCGCTCGGGGTCCTGCTCATCGGGGCGCAGCAGGCCGCGAGCGCGGTGGCGCCCGCCCTGCCGCGCAACGCAGCGGTCAAGGTCGTCGGGCGGCTCGACGCCGGCGAGGCCGTCGAGTACCGGTTCCTGTCGCCCGAGCTGCGCGAGCGCGCCGCCCGCTTCCTTCCCGGGACGATGGTGCTCGCGCAGCCGCTCATCCCCGAGCCGGTGCCCCTGCGCTTCCCCTTCCCCGCCTTCGCGACGAACACCGACGAGGGCCAGCCGACCGCCGTCGAAGAGGCCGAGCGCGCGGCGGCGCTTCTCGACCGGATCCGCAAGCGCTGACCGATGCGGCTCCTGCACGTCTCCGACTGGCACCTCGGCACGACCCTCGGCCGGGTGACGCGGACGGCCGATCACGCCCGCGTCCTCGACGAGATCGCCGGCATCGTCCGCGAGTTCCGGCCCCACCTCCTCGTGCACTCCGGCGACCTGTTCGACGCGACCCGCCCGCCCGTGGACGCCATGCAGCTCGCCGCGGACACGCTCGGGCGGCTGTCGGCCGTCGCGCCGACGGTCGTCGTCGCGGGCAACCACGACTCGAAGGCGCTGTTCCGGGTGCTCGACGCCTTCCAGGACGCCAGCGCGGCCCCGCGGCGGCTGTGGTTCGTCACCGAGCCGGGCGTGCTCGCGTTCCCCGGTGACGACGGCGAGAGCCTGCGCCTTGCGTGCATGCCGTTCCTGCACCCCAACGCTCTCGTAGACCTCCTCGCCGACGACCCCGCGGCGTGGACCGGGGCGTACGCCGATGGGGTCCGCGTGCTGAACCGCCAGCTGCAGGCACGCCTCGAGGACGGCTATCGGGGCGACCGCGATGTGCTGCTCTACGCCGCGCACCTGCACGTCCACGACGCGAAGCTCGGCGGCACCGAGCGCACCGTCCACGTCTCGGAGGACTACGCCACCCGCATCGAGGCAGTGCCGCCGGTGACCTACGCCGCCTTCGGGCACATCCACCGGCCCCAGCCCCTGCCGGGTGGCTCGGTGACCGGTCGGTACGCCGGGTCGCCGATCCCCATCGACTTCGGCGAGCACGGGGAGGACAAGTCGGTGGTCACCGTCGAGGCGCGCCCCGGAGGGTCCGCTCGCGCCGAAGCGGTCGCGGTGTCGGGCGGGCGCCGGCTCGTGCGCTTCGAGGGATCCTTGGAGGCCTTCCGCGCCGCGGCGGCCCGCGTCGGAGACGGGATCCTGAAAGCGGTCGTCACCACCGACCTCCCCGACCCCGAGCTCGCCGACAAGGTCGCCGACCTGTGCCCCGACGCGGCCATCTTCGAGGTCGCCAACCGGGTGGCGTCCACCCCCGACCGGCCGCTGCGCGAGGACGCGGGCGGCGACGCCGAGCCCGACGTGCGCGCGCTCTTCCGCGAGTACGCCGCCGCGCAGAACCTCCGCCACACGAGCGCCGAGCGCGTGGTTGAGCTGTTCGACGCGGCGCTCGAGGGTGTCGACACCGAGCAGCCCGCCGACTTCGGTCTCGCCCGGCTGCTCCGCGATTCCGAGCAGCCCTGATGCGCCCGATCACGCTGACCATCGAGGGGCTGCGGAGCTTCCGCCATGCGGTCACGATCGACTTCAGCGACCGGGAGCTCATCGCGGTCGTCGGCGACACCGGCGCGGGCAAGTCCTCGATCCTCGAGGCGCTCACCTGGGCGCTCTACGGCAACGCCACCTGGACGAAGCAGGCCGGTGCGCTGCTCGGCGACGGCTGCCCGGAGATGCGGGTCCGCCTCTCGTTCACCGCCGACGCGCACACCTGGCAGGTCACGCGGGCGGTGAAACGCCGTCAGGACGGCGCCCCGGGCGTCACCCACGCCGAGCTCGTCTGCCTCGACGGGGACCGGCCGGCCGCCGACGGCGTCCGCAACGTCAACCCCGCGATCGCGGGCCTCCTCGGCCTCGACTGGGAGGCGTTCACCCGCACGGTCGTGCTGCCCCAGGGCCAGTTCGCCCGGCTGCTCACCGAGGGCGACGTCGACCGCTCCCGCATCCTCGCCCAGATCTGGCGCACCGACGAGCTCGTCGCCGCCCGTGCCCAGGTCGACGAGGCCCTCCGCGCGCTCGTCGCCCACCTCGAGCGGCTCCGGGGCCGTCGCGAGGGCTACCCCGACGACGTCGCCGCCGAGCTCGCCACCGCCCGGGCCGCAGCCCGCGACGCCGACACGGCGGTCGCGGACGTGGACGCCGCCGTGCGGAAGGGGACCCGCTGCCGCCAGGTCGCCGACGAGGCAAGGGCGACGGCCCGCCGCATCCGTGATGCCGCCGGCGCGCTCGATGACGCCGCCGCCGGTGACGTGGCCGCGGACGCCGCCGCCATCGCGGCCGCCGCCGAGGCGCTCGACGGGCGGCTCGCGGCGCTCGAGGGGCAAATCCGCGCGCGCGAGCACGCGGCCGACGAGCGGCGGGAGACCGCCGACGACGACGGCCCGGACGGCACCGTGACGCAGGACGCGGTCACCACCCTCGACAACCTCTCCGCAAGCCTCGACGACCTCGCCGACAACCTCCGGCGCGTCCGCGACCTGCGGGCCGTCGCCGCGCGTCTGCGCGCCGAGGTGGAGCGGACGCGCGGGGACGCCGACGAGGCGGAGGCCCGGGCCCGTGACGCCGAGGAGGTCCTCGCCCGGTGGCGGCGAGTGGACGCCGCGGCGACCGCCGCGCGCGGACTGCACCGCGGTGACGAATGTCCCGTGTGCGCGCAGGCGCTCCCCGACGGCTGGGAGGCGCCGGAAGCGTCCGGCCTCGCGGAGGCGACCGCCGCCCTGCGCGACGCGCGCGCCGCCGCGCAGCAGGCCCGTGACGGCTTCCAGAAGACCGTGGGCCGATCGCGCACGACCGCGGACGACGCCGAGGACGCGGCCGCCCGGCTGGCCACCCGCCTCGACCGGGTCGCCGTCGCGGTCGCCGCCCTGCCACCGCCGTTCCGGCCGGCGCTCCCCCAGCCCTTCACGGTCGAGGCCCTGCGACCCGAGCAACTCGCCGCTGCCCTGCTCGCCGGCGCCCGGGAGGCCGCCCACGAGCGCCAGCGCGAGCTCATCGCCCGTGAAGAGGCCGCCCGCGCCGCCCGCGAGGCGCTGTTCCGGCTGCGCGAGGAGCGCAGTGCGTTGCGCGAACGGCGCCACGCCGACGTCGTCGTGCCCGCCACGCGCCTGCGCGCGCGCCTCGAGCGCATCTGCGAGCGGGTGAGCGGCTGCGCGCACGCCGGCGTCGCGTTGCCCGCAGAGGTGCCGGAGCTCGACGAGGCGCTGGTAGCACTCGTCGACGACGCCCGTGCCGTCGCCGTCGCGGCGGCTGCGGCGTCAGAGTCGGCCCGCGCGGCAACCGCCGCCGCCGCGGGGCAGGCCGAGGCGCAGGAGGCCGCGCTCGCGGCGGTGCTCGACGCCGCGCAGGTCACGTCCCCGGAGGACCTGTCAGAACGCCAGGCCGAACTGCGCGCGCAGGCTGTCGCCGCCCGTGCGCGCGCCGAGGAGCTCGCGCGGATCGTGCCGCTCGTCGCGGCGCTCGACGCGCACCTCGACGAGGGTGGGACCGTCGCCGGCGCCCTCACCGACCTCAAGACGCTGCTGCAGGACGGCCGGTTCATCCGTTGGCTGACCCTGCGCCGCTCGCGGGCGCTGCTGGCCGTCGCGTCGACGCTGCTCGACGAGATGACGAGCGGTCGCTACGCGTTCGCCGACATCACCGACGAGCACGACGAGTGGCGGGTGTTCGACACCCAGACCGGCCACGCCCGCTCGCCCCGCACCCTGTCCGGTGGTGAGTCGTTCGTCGCCTCCCTCGCCCTCGCCCTCGCGATGGTCGAGATGGTCGCCCGGTCCGGCGGGCGCCTCGACGCGCTGTTCCTCGACGAAGGGTTCGGGGCGCTCGACCGCGGGAACCTCGACGCCGCGATCGACGCGCTCGAGTCCTCGGCGACGAGGGGGCGGATGGTCGCGGTGATCAGCCATGTCCGGGCGGTGGCCGAGCGCCTGACCGACGTCCTCGCCGTCGACCGTGCGCCGTCGGGCAGCCAGGTCCGCTGGCTCGCGCCCGCCGAGCGCGAAGGCGCCGCCACGGCCGGGACCGACGCGGTGATCGCCAACCTCCTCACCTGAGCCGGCCGACCGGTGCGGCCGACCGCAGGCCAGACGCGGGCGCACCCCCGGAGAGGGCTACCGCGAGCACCCGCTGCGCGGTGCTCGCGGTTACCGCTCCCGGTGTCCCCCGGTCGCGCTACGGGGTGATGACGACGACCGCGCCGTTGCCCGGTGGGAACACCCCCGTCGTCGCGTACAGCCGGCCGTCGCGTCCGATCTCCACGGCACCCGGCGTCTGCAGCTCGACGAGCGTCGAGACCACGCCGTTGCGGAAGGCGCTGATCCGGCCGCCGAACAGCTCGGCGACGTAGATCACGCCGTCCCTGCCGACCGCGAGGTCGACGGCGCCGGTGAAGCCGCTGGCGACCCGCTCCACCGCCCCCGTGCGGGAGTTGATCCTCCACACCGAGCCGGCCCCCGGGAGCTCGGGGAACCCGGGCAGCGTCGAGACGTAGTAGTGCCCGTCGGGCCCGACCTCAACGTCGGTCGGCACCGCCTCGGCGAAGTAGGTGCGGCCGACGACGCAGCCGGGCACCTGGTAGTCGGGGTCGTCAATCGCCTCGCCGATCATCTCGGAGAGGGCGGCGGCGGCTGCCTCGTCGATGACCTGCGGGATCGGCGGCAGCACCGCGACGGTCGTCACGCGCCCGTTGCGTGCCACCTTGAGGATCGCGTTGGCGGCCGCGTCCGCGACGAGGTAGCCGCCGGGAACGATCGCGACCGCGTACGGGTTCGACTCGACGATGCCGCTGTAGGGCTGGAGGAAGGGCGGGAGCTGCGCGAGGCAGTCCGCGGGAGCGCCGACGAACCCGTACTCGTTGCCGCGGTCGGGGTTGTGCGCCTCCTCGTAGGCCTGCAGAGAGGCGAGCGTCCGGGTCTTGCCCTGCGGTGTGACCCGGCTCAGCGTCGTGTTCGCCGGGGCGCCGTCTTCGGGGAAGACCGTCGTGGTGAACACCGTCTGGCCCTTGCCGCCGGCGTCGATGCCGGCCAGGCCCTCCTCGGTCTGGAGGAGCACATCACGCCGACCCTTCTTGTCGACGGTCGTGATCCGGCCGGCGAACGCCTCGACGACGTAGACCGTCCCGTCGTTGCCGATCGCCAGGCCCAGCGGCGCGACGAGGCCGCCCACGAGCGGTGTGCCGACCGTCGCCGCCCCCGCCGGCAGCGCGGCGCCGACCATCAAGGCCGATGTGGCCGCCACTGCTGCGACGGCACGCAGCCGCCGCAGCGCTTCTGAGATCGCCATCGTTGTCCTCCTGCAGCCTGTGCGAAGAACGGGCCGAGACGCCGGTCTGCACGGGCACGCCACCGACAAGCTGTGCCAACCCCCGTGATGATGCCCCCGTGGACCCGGTGGTCCCGTCCCGCACCCGTCCCGCGCGCTCGATTGTCGCGCGCGGACCGTTGTACTCCCGCCCGCCGCCGGCGTCAACGCTCGACCGGCGGGCGCGCGGGCCCGGTCGCGCGCGGCGGGAGCGCCCGTAGCGAGGGGCGCCGCCGGGCGAAGTTCAGCGCGGCCGGGACGCGAGGGGGTGGGCGATCTCCTCCACGAAGCACTCCACGCGCCCCTGCCCCTCCTCCGGCCAGCTCGCGATGAGATAGTCGAACCCGCGCTCGGCGCGCTGCTCGACGTCGCGGCGGATGGCGGCAGGGGGCTGGGACAGCGACACGTTCGTCGCCCGACGGATCGCAGCCGGGTCGCGGCCGGCCCGCTCGGCGTGCTCGTCCACGATGCGGGCCTTGCGGGCGAGCTCGGCGGGACTGCCGAACGTGTGCCACACGTCCGCGGTGCGCGCCGCGAGCGGCAGCATCCGCTGCGCCCCGGACGCGCCGATCCACAGCGGGGGGTGGGGTCGCTGGACGGGCCGTGGACGGTACGTCGCGCCCGCCAGCCGGTAGTGGCGCCCGGTGAAGGCCGCCTCGTCCTGGGTCATGAGCAGCCGCACCACTTCGATGGCCTCCGTGAGCCGCTCGATCCGCTCACCGGTTGGCGGGAAGTCGATGCCGAGCGCGTGATGCTCCCGGGCGTGCCAGGCGGCGCCGAGCCCGAAGTCGAGCCGCCCAGCGGAGACGTGGTCGACCGTAACGGCCTGGGCGACCAGGACCGACGGATGGCGATAGGTGACGCCGGTGACGAGCGCGCCGAGGCGCACGCGCTCGGTGGTCGCCGCGAGGGCCGCGAGCAGCGTCCACCCCTCCAGGCACGGACCCCTCGGGTCGCCGTAGAGCGGGGAGAAGTGGTCGAAGACCCAGACGCTCGTGAAGCCGGCGTCCTCCGCGAAGCGAACCCGCCGTGCCAGCTCCTCCCACGAGAGCTGGTGCTGGGCGACGTCGAGCCCGAAGTCCATTGGTGCACCCTAGTACATCCCCTTGGTGGCCATGATCTGCACGGTCAGGTCAGGTTCTGGGTCGACTCTCCGTGTCCTCGAGTCGTAGGCTATGGAGCCCCGATCCGGTCAGCCGACGCACTGACCAGGCATTTTGAATGGCTCTACTGCTGGGCAGGAACGCCGGCGCTCTGGACGGAGACGGATCGGCGACGCCTACGTCGGTGAGGTGCACAAGTGGGCGAAGCGCCATCCGGCGGCCGTGCGGGGCTGGTCACGGTCGGCGGCGCTGAGCAGCAGGTAGGAGGCGGCGAAGTCGCCGGCCGTCTGGGCGTCGAGGAAGGCGGTCACCGCCGCCTCGGGGTGTCGGCCGGCGCCGCGGACGCCCGCGATCGCGCCGGTCAGGCCGACGGCGAGAGCCACGCCGACGGCGGCCACCAGCAGCGTCTGCACGGCGACGGGCACCCGGGCGGCGCCACGGGGGCCGCCTGGGGGCGTCCTCCCGACCTCGTGCGCGTGCGGTGTGACGTACTCGTCAACGTCGCTTCGGCGCAACGCCGTCCCTCTCGCCCGATCCCATCCAACCGGGCGGCCGGACACGAACACACAAGGGAGTTTCCGCGCCGCCCGTTCGCCGGTCGGGTCGCATCTTCCTGAATCTCCGTCGCTCGCGAGCCCGGCTACTGTGGAGACCGGAGTCCGACACCCACCGCGCCGCAGGCCTGGGGCCCCCGAAAGGTAAACCGACGCAGATCGGCGATGGTCGTACGGCGCTCCTGACCGTGGCGGTGCTCGCGCTCCTCGCGGGCCTCGCGATCGGCCGGTTCGTCACGTACGAGCCGCCGGCCCGGCCCGCGGCTGCGCCCACGGCGGCGCGCACGCTCGAGGCCCGGGTGGCGAGCCTGGAGCGCGCGGTCGAGGCCGACCCCGCCGACCTCGAGTCCTGGCAGGCCCTGGGCGTCGCCTACACGCAGCGTGCGCTCGAGGTCGGCGACCCGGCCTTCTACGAGCTGGCGGGGCGGGCGCTCGACCGCGCCGACGGCCTCGACAGGGAGCACGCGGCCACGCTGCTGGCTCGCGGCCACCTCGCGCTGGCGCTCCACGACTTCGCGGGGGCGCGCGAGTACGGCGAGCGGGCCCGGCGGCTGCGGCCGCACAGCGCTGAGGTCCTCGGTGTGCTCGTCGACGCCGCCGTGGAGCTCGGCGACTACGACGCGGCCGCCAGGCACCTCCAGGACATGCTCGACCTTCGGCCCTCGCTGCCCGCGCTGGCGCGGACGTCCTACCTCCGTGAGCTGCACGGCGACCTCGCCGGGGCGGTCAAGGCCATGCAGCGCGCCGAGTCCGCCGGCTCGGGCTCCGCGTTCGACGTGGCCACCGTCCGGGCACTCCTCGGCAACCTGCACTTCATGGGCGGGGACCTGCCCGCCGCCGAGGCCGCTCACGTCCGGGCGCTCGAGGCGGCCCCGGGGCTGGTCGCCGCCGAGGTCGGGCTGGCCCGGGTGGAGGCCGCCCGCGGCGACACCGGCGCAGCCATCGAGCGGTTGACGGCCGTCGTCGACCGCTTCCCCCAACCCGACGCCGTGATCCTGCTCGGCGACCTGCACGCCCGCGCCGGTGACCACGAGCTTGCCCGCGAGCAGCACGCGCTGGCCCGCGTGATCGCGCGCCTGCAGGAGGACGCCGGTCAGAACGTCGATCTCGAGCTCGCGCTCTTCGAGGCCGACCGCGGCGAGGACCCCGAGCGCGCGCTGGAGCTCGCGCGGCGCGCCTACGACGCGCGGCCCGCCAACGTCTACGCCGCGGACGTGCTGGCGTGGGCGCTGCTGCGCGCCGGTCGTGCGGAGGAGGCCGTCGCGCCGATGGAGGACGCGCTGCGCCTCGACACCGCCGACCCGCTCGTGCGGTTCCACGCCGCCGAGGTCTTCGCCGCGACCGGCGACACGGACCGGGCGCGCAACGAGCTCGCCATGGCCCTCGAGCGCAACCCGTGGTTCTCCGTCGCCCACCACGAGCGCGCGCGCGAGCTTGCCGGCCGGCTGGGGGTCGCGCCGCCGGTCGCGTGGGACGACGCGGGGTGAGCGGCCCGTCTACCCGGCGCGGCCTCGCGGTCGCCGCCCTGGTGGCCGTGGTGCTCGTGGCGCCGGCCGGCGTCGCCGCGGCGCACCCGCTCGGCAACTTCACCACCAACACCTACGCCGGCCTCGTGGTGTCCGCCGACACCGTCGGGGTCGACTACGTGCTCGACCTCGCGGAGGTGCCGGCGTTCCAGGTCATCGACCGCCTCGGCCGCGAGGAGGACGGCCAGGTCAGCGACCGGGCCGCCCGGCGCTACGAGGCCGAGCAGTGCCGCGACATCGCCGCCGGCGTGGAGCTCGACGTCGACGGTGCGCCCGCGCTGCTGCGGGTGGCGGCGACCGACCTGTCGTTCCCGCCCGGCCAGGCGGGCCTCGACACGCTGCGGCTGGAGTGCCGGCTCGTCGCCGCGACCGGGGCGCTCGACGGCGAGCGGACGGTGACGCTGGTCGACGGCAACTTCCCGCGGCGCCTCGGCTGGCGGGAGGTGACCGCGACCGGGGACGGCGCGACCCTCAGCGCGACCGACGTGCCCGCCCGCACCATCAGTGACCGGCTCAGGAGCTACCCCGAGGACCTGCTGCAGTCCCCGCTCGACCGGCGGGAGGCGAACGTCGTGGCTCGCCCCGGCGGCGCGCCGGGCGTCGGCGTGCTCCCCGCCGACCCCGGCGCGTCGGTCGTCGGCGGGCTGGAGCGCCTCGCCACCTCGTTCACGACGCTCGTGGCCACGCAGGAGCTGACCGCGGCCTTCGCGCTGGCCGCCACCGGCATGGCCGTCGTCCTCGGTGCGCTGCACGCGGTCGCCCCCGGGCACGGCAAGACGGTCATAGCCGCCTACCTCGTCGGCAGCCGCGGCACCTCCCGGCAGGCGCTGGGGCTCGGCCTCACCGTCGCGGTGACCCACACCGCGGGGGTGTTCGCTCTCGGTGTGCTCTTGTCCGCCTCCCAGACCGTCGCGCCGGAGCGCCTCTACCCCTACCTCGGCCTGGCCAGCGGGCTGCTGTTCTCCGGAGTCGGCGCGCTGCTCCTGCGACGAGCGCTACACGCACGCCGCCACGGCCACGGGCACGACCACGGCCACGGGCACGGGCACGACCACGGGCACGGGCAGGACCACGGCCACGCTCACGGCGATGCCCTGCGCGCCCCCGCCGGCTCCGCGCCGCTCGGCTGGCGCAGCCTGCTTGCCCCGGGGCTGGCCGGCGGGCTCGTGCCCAGCCCCTCGGCGCTGGTCGTGCTGCTCGGCGGCATCGCCCTCGGTCGGGCGTGGTTCGGCGTGACCCTCGTCGTCGCCTACGGGATCGGCATGGCGGCGACCCTCGTGGGGGCCGGCTACCTGCTGCTGCGCGCCCGCACGCGGTTCGAGGCCCGCCCGTCCACCGGACTGCTGCTGCGTGCGTGGACCGTCCTGCCGGTGGCGACCGCCGGTCTCATCGTCGCCGGCGGCCTCGTCATCGCCGCCCGCTCGGTGATGAGCATCTGACGGCGGCTGGCCGAGCACGGCGCCCACGGGCGCGCATGGCTCCTGCCGGCCCGCTCTAGGGGCGGGAGCCCTCGGCTTGCCGCCTCGGCGGCTGATGGTCGCTGCCGCTTTCGGGGGTCGCGGGGACCAGGTCCGCGTAGACGGTCACGTTCTCCAGGTAGGTGCGGGCGCCCTGGTCGAACGCGCCACCGCACGTGATGAGCCGCAGTGTGGGCGCGGCGCCCAACGCCCAGATCCGATCTGCCGGCAGCGCGTCCTTCGGCGTCCACTCGACGTCCCGGACGACGAACGCCGTTTGGCGGCCGTCGTCGCCGACGACATGCACCTCGTCTCCGGGGACGAGCTGGTGCAGCCGGTAGAACACGTCCGGCCCGTCGTAGGAGTCCACGTGAGCCGCGATCACCGCGGGGCCCGGCTCGCCGGGCACGGGCCCGAGGCGATACCAGCCGGCGAAGCCGACGTCGGGAAGCTCCATGGACCCGTCCGGGTCCAAGCCGACGGGGACGAGCGGCGCATCGACGCCGATCGCGGGCACGAGCACGGCCCTTGGTGGCGGCAGGGAGATCGGGGG
>DATLGH010000037.1 GCA_035540635.1 Egibacteraceae bacterium
GGGGAAGGTCCGCGGGCGCGGGCGCGGGCGGCGGTGCGGGGGAGGGCGCGGGCGCGGTTGGCCCTTCGGCGAGGCCCGCCGGGTCCGGGGGCACGGCAGCCGGTGCGGATGCCGGGGGGGCGGCGCGGGCGGCTCCGGCCGGTCCCACGAAAGGACCCCCGATGGCGGGAAGCTCGCCAGGTGCCGGCACCCCGTCGCCCGTGCGGGGGTCCTCGCCGGCGCCCCCGCTCCGGTCGACGAGCTCGCCGGCAAGGCGGGCGCTCGCGGCCGGGGACGGGGCGCTCGGCGCGCCGGCGTCAACGCCGATGACCGGCGCGGCGGTCGCCACGCCCCCCGCCGCCCCATCGGCGCGGCGGCCGGCCACGGACGGCGGGCCGGCGTCCGGCCAGCCTCCCGGCGGACCGGCGAGCGCCACCGCCACGGCGGCCCCCGCCAGCGAGCCCGGGTCGCCGTCGAGGCCGTGCGGGGCGGGCGCAGGCTCACCGCCTCCGTCGCCGTGCGCCGGCTCACCGCGCCGGTCCCCCGCGGCGGGCGACCCCGCGACGGCGGGGTTCGCGCACGCGTCGAGCAGCAGCGCCGAGAAGTGCGGGGACACCGGACCGGCGTCGGCCGGGCGCGGTCCCCGGGCCGCCGGGGACACCGCGGGCAGGGGCATGGCAGTGCTCATCGCAACCTCGCGTAGTAGTCGAGCACGCGCGGGACGTACGCCTGGGTCTCCGCGATGCGGGGGATGCCGCCGGCCTGCGCGACACGGCCGGGGCCCGCGTTGTAGGCGGCCAGGGCGAGCGCCGGTGAGCCGAACCGGTCGAGCTGGGCGCGCAGGTACCGGGCCCCGCCGAGCAGGTTGCTCGCCGGGTCGTGCGGGTCGACGCCCAGGCCGCGGGCAGTGCCGGGCATGAGCTGGGTGAGCCCGGTCGCGCCGGCGTGCGAGCGCGCGTCCGCGCGGAAGCCCGACTCCGCCCAGACGAGCGCGGCGAGCAGCCGGGGGTCGACCCCGGCGCGGTCGGCGGCGTCGGCGATGGCCGGTGCCCACTGGCGCCCAGCCTCGGGCAGCCGTGCCGCCCACTCCGGGGCGCCGGCCGAGGGCGCGCTCACCACCGGGCCGCCTCCGGCCGCACCGACGCCGGCGGCGGACGACGGCGCCGGCGGCTGCCACACCGGCGCGGGTGCGGGCCCGGGGCGAGCCGGAGCCGCCGTGGCGGCGGTGGCCTCGGCGAGCGCCGCGGCGAAGCGCGCCGGGGGGACGAAGCGCTGCTGGATCTCGGCGATGCGGGAGAGCACCGCGGGAAGGCCGGCGACGGTCACGGCGCCTCCCAGCGCAGCAGCGCCGCCTCGTCGAGCGCGCTGTCCGCGGCGGCGCGGGCGGCGGCGGCCACCGCGTCCGCGCGACGCTCGGCGAGCTGCTCGGCGCTGCGCCGCCGCATCGACGCGAGCGACCAGGCGCGGGCCAGCGCGGCGCGGCGCTCGTGGGCGGCGGCCTCCTCGCCGAGCGCCTCGGTCACGAGCTCGTGGCCGGCCAGCCGCTGCAGCTCGAGCGCCCGCAGCTCCACCGGCCGCAGCGACACCGCCGCGGGCGGGGGGTGGGCGGTGGCGCGCCGGTGCGCCACGAGACGCTCGGCGGCGCGGACGTCGCGCTCGGCCCCCGCGAGCACGCGGGCAGCGTGGCGCTCGGCAAGGGCCCGGACCCGCAGGACCGTGGCGATGCGGTTCCTCACGGTGCCTCCTGATCGTCGCCGACGAGCGCAGCGAGGCGTGCCCAGGCGTCCTCGAAACCGGCCGGCTCACCGGAGTCCTGGCGGAGGAAGTCGACGATCGCCGGCTGCAGGGCCAGCCCCCGGTCGGCTTCGGGGTTCGTCCCGGGCGCGTACGCGCCGACCTCGACGAGGTCGCGGACCTCCGCCGCCGCGGCCAGCGCCGCTCGCGCCGCGGTGGCGGCTCGACGCCGCTCGGGCGTGACGACCTTGCCGGCGAGCCGGCTCAGGCTCGCGAGCGGGTCGATGGGCGGGTAGCGCCCGGCGGTCGCCAGGCGCCGGTCGAGCACCAGGTGGCCGTCGAGGATCGAGCGCGCCGCGTCGGCCACGGGGTCGTTCATGTCGTCGCCCTCGACGAGCACCGTGTAGAAGCCGGTGATCGAACCGGCGGTCCGCGGCCCGGCGCGCTCGAGCAGCCGGGGCAGGAGCGTGAACACCGACGGTGTGTAGCCCCGGGCCGTTGGGGGCTCCCCGGCCGCGAGGCCGACATCGCGCTGCGCCATTGCCAGGCGCGTGAGGGAGTCCATGGTCAGCAGCACGTCCGCCCCCCGGTCGGCGAACCACTCGGCGATGCGGGTCGCGAGGAACCCGGCGCGCAGGCGGACGAGCGGCGGCTCGTCGGAGGTTGCGACGACGACGACGGTGCGCGCCATGCCCTCGCTGCCGAGGTCGTCCTCGAGGAACTCGCGCACCTCGCGCCCGCGCTCGCCGATGAGCGCCACGACGTTCACGTCGGCGGTCGTGCCACGCACCATCATGCCGAGCAGCGTCGACTTGCCGACCCCGCTGCCGGCGAAGATGCCCATGCGCTGACCCCGGCCGACCGTGGCGAGGGTGTCGACGAGCCGCACCCCCACCGGCAGCGGCTCGGTGATCCGCCGGCGGGCCAGCGCCGGCGGCACGTCGAGGTCGAGCCCGACCCGCTCGCCCGACAGGGGACCCCGACCGTCCACCGGGCGGCCGAGCGCGTCGAGGGTCCGCCCGAGCAGCCCCTCCCCGACGACGACGCCGGACGCCGCGCCCCCCACGGACACCCGGTCGCCTCGCGCCAGGCCTGCGGTGTCGGCCAGCAGCAGCGCCCGCACGCCCTCGGGGCCGAGGCCGACGACCTCCGCCGGCCGGTCTCCCGTCCCCGTGTGGACGGTAAGCGCGTCGCCGACCGCCAGGCGCAGCCCCCGCACCTCGACGTCGTGCCCGGCCACGCGGGCGATCGCACCCGTCGGAGAGCAGGCGTCCAGGCCACGCACCCGTGCGACGCTCACCGCGGGGGCCCCAGCGCCGCCCGGACCGTGTCCCGGGCCGCTGCGCGGGTGAGCTCGGCGCGGGCCCAGCGCCCGGTGATCCGCGCCTCGCCCGCGGGCAGGCCCGGATCGGCGACGACGGCGACGCCGGCCTCGGCGCGCAGTGCCGGGGCCAGCGCCGGCACGTCGCCCGGGTTCGCGTGCACGGTGAGCTCGGGGTCGTCGAGCCGGCCGAGTGCGGCCCGCACCCGCTGGATTAGGACGGCCGCGCCGTCGGACGGCTCGTGACCGAGGACCGCCTCCGCGATCGCTTCCGCGAGCTCGACGTCGGCGTCGACCTGCGCGAGGCGCAGGGCCCGGACCTCGGCGACCACGCCGGCGCAGGCGGCCTCGAGCACCCCGACGAGGCGCCGCGCCGCCGCGACGGCCTCGGCCCGGGCGGCCTCGGCACCGTCGCGCAGGCCCTGCGCGTACGCCGCCGCGGCGGCCTCGTCGACGCGGGCGCGGGTGAACGCGTCGAGCGCCGGCGCCGGCCCCGCGATCGGCCGCGGCTCGGCGAGCACCGTCGGGCGGGTCAGCAGCTCACTCATGATGTCGACATACCGCTTCGCTGCTTGATGTCACGGATTGCGACATACCGCTTCGCTGCTTGATGTCACGGATTGCGACATACCGCTTCGCTGCTTGATGTCACGGATCTGGGACATACCGCTTCGCTGCTTGATGTCACGGATCTGGGACATACCGCTTCGCTGCTTGATGTCACGGATCTGGGACATACCGCTTCGCTGCTTGATGTCACTCAATGAGCTCACCGTCGTTGCCGCGGTTGATGACGATCGCGCCCGCCTCGTCAAGGCGGCGGATGATCCGCACGACCTCGCTCTGGGCCTCCTCGACCTCGCGGACCCGGGTGGGGCCGAGCAGCTCCGACTCCTCGACGAGCGACTCGCGGGCGCGCTCGGACAGGTTGCGCAGGACGGTCTCGCGGACGTCGCTCGACACGCCCTTGAGGGCGAGCGCCAGCCGCTTCACGTCGACCTGGCGGAGGACCTGCTGCACGGCGCGGTCGTCGAGGGTCACGATGTCCTCGAAGACGAACATCAGCGCCCGGACCTCCTCGGCGAGCTCGGGGTCGGCCGACTCGAGGTTGCCGAGGATCGCCCGTTCGGTGCCGCGGTCCGAGTGGTTGAGCAGCGCGGCGAGCTCGCGGACCCCGCCGCGCTCGTCGAGGCGGCTGCGCTCGAGCGAGCCGAGGCGCTCCCGCAGCGCCGCCTCCACCCGGGCTACGACCTCGGGTGACGTCGCGTCGAGGTTGGCCACGCGCATGGCCACCTCTGCCTGCACCTCCGGCTCGAGGCCGCCGAGTATCTGCGCTGCGAACCTCGCCGGCAGGTGCGCGAGGATGAGCGCCAGCGTCTGCGGGTGCTCGTCACGCAGGTGGCGGAGCACCTCGACGGGCTCGTGGACGCGCAGGAACTGGAACGGCGTCGTCTGGACCGTGGCGAGCAGGCGGTCGACGATGTCGTCGCCCTCCGCGCCCCGCAGCCGCCGGAGCATCTCCCGCGCGTGGCGCTCCCCTCCCGACACGAGGTGCTGGTGGGCGATCGCCTCAGCGTAGAACTCCTCGAGGATGGCCTGGACCTCGTCACCGGCGACGTCGCCGAGTGTGGCGACCTCCAGGGCCACCTGCTCGACCTCCGCCTCGCTCAGGTGCCCGAGCACGCCCGCGGCCGCGTCGGGCCCCACGGCGAGCAGCACCGCAGCCGCCTTCTGCGCCCGCGTGCGCTGCGATACCCCCCCCAGCGCCTGGGTCACGAGACCGGTCACGCCTGCCCCCGCCGGTCCGCGAGCCAGCCGCGCAGCAGCATGGCGATCTCCTCGGGCTGGCGCTGGAGGAGCTCGGCGACGTCGGCCTGCAGGCCACCGGCGGTGACCCCGGCCGGCTCGGGCTCGGGCCGCTCGAGGACCCGGGTCTCCTCCTGGGCCGGCAGGATCGCGGTCCGCTGGCGGTCCACCTCCTGGACCCTGGTGGTGCGCCGGCGGGTCATGAGCAACAGCGCGAGCACGACGAGCAGCAGGACGAGGCCGCCGACGAGCTGGGGGACGAGGTCGCCGAGGCGGCTTGCCTCCTCGGGCGCGGCCTCCTCGACCTGGGCGGGGAACGGCTGCGTGGACACCGCGATGACGTCGCCGCGCTCCGGGTCGAGGCCCAAAGCGGCCGACACGAGGCCCTCGATCTGGTCGTCGGGAGGGACCTGCGCGCCGGTGAGGCTGCCGTCGTCCATCACGATGGCCACCGACAGCCGCTGGACGCGGCCGGGAGCGGCGACCGTCCGGGTGGTGGTCTTGTCCACCCCGAACTCGCGGAGCGCCTCGTCGCGCTCGTAGCTGCTCTCCTGCCCCTCACCCGCGAGCGGGCCGCCGTCGAGGCCGACCGCCCCGCCCGGCACCGCCCCGGTGCCCGCGAAGCGCTCGCCGCTCGTCTGCTCCTTCAACGTGACCTGGTTGTCGGGGTTGTAGCTCTCGGTCTCGGTGTGCTGCTCGTCGAAGTCGAGGGTGGAGCGCACGACCACCGACACGGGGCTGCCCTCGGTGACGCGCTCCAGCAGGGCGGTGATGTCCTCCGCGAGTCCCTTCTCGAACTCGCGGGTCTGGCGCAGGTTGCGGTTCGTCGCCGTGCTCGCGCCGCCGGCGTCACCCGGCGCGTGGAGGACGGCGCCCGACGCGTCGGCCACGGTGATCTGGGCGACCTCCAACCCCTCGACGGAGGAGGCGACGAGGAACGTCACCGCCTCGACCTCCCCGGGGGTGAGCGTGCGGGTCGTGGCGAGCAGGACGGACGCCGTCACTGGCTGCTGGCGTTCGGCGAACAGCTCCTCCTCGGGCAGAACGAGGTGGACGGTCGCCTGGCGGATCCCGTCCATCGCCGACAGGGTCTTCGCCAGCTCGCCCTCGAGCGCACGCTGGTAGCCCACGCGCTGGCGGAAGTCCGACACCGACAGGCCCTGGTCGTCGAGGAGCTCGTAGCCGGGTGGCTGGGTCGGGCCCGCGACGCCCTCGCTCGCGAGCGCCGCCCGCGTGGCGTAGAGGCGCTCCCGGGGGACGAGGACCCGCGAGCCGGCGGCTTCCAGGCGGTAGGGGACCCCCTGGGTCTCGAGCCCGTCGATGACCGCGGCGAGCGCCGCGTCGTCGAGACCGGTGTAGAGGACCGTGTAGCTGGGGGTGGTGATCCAGCGCACGAACAGCACGCCGAGCATGGCGAGCGCCGCCAGGGCCACGGCAATGCCGACGCGGTGCGCGACGGGCAGGGCGCGCACGAAGCCGGTGATGCGGTCGCGGATGTCCAATGAAGAGGTCCTCTCGAGCGACTGGGCCTAGACCTGCAGCCGCATGATCTCCTGGTAGGCCTCCACCGCCCGGTTGCGGACGGCGACGAGCAGGTCGACGCCCACCGACGCCTTCGTCGTGGCGGCCATGAGGTCGGCGATCTGCGCTCCCCCGCCGGTGGCGACGTTCTTCGTGACGTGGTCGGCGGCGTGCTCGAGGGCGGAGACCTCGCTGAGGCCGCGCTGCATGGCGGCGCCGAAGCCGGGGGCGGCCGCCGGAGACGCGGGCGCTGTGGCGGCGACGGAGCCGATCGGGGGGATGGGAGGGATGGCCACGGGAAGTCGCTCCGGTTCGCTAGCGCTGACCGAGGCGGAGCGCGGCCTGGTAGGCCTCCCGCCCGGTGTCGATCGTGCGGAGGTTCGCCTGGTAGGTGCGGTTGGCGATGATGAGGTCGCTCATCTGCCCGGCGAGGTCGACCACGGGCATGGTGACGAAGCCCTCCGCGTCGGCGAGCGGGTTCGCGGGGTCGTGGACGCGTGCGGGCTCCCTGCCGTCGGCGACGAGGGCGCGCACGGCGACGCCCGACCCGCTCGGGGTGATCTCGCCCCCGAGCGACTGCGCGACGACGAGGCGGGCGCGGAAAGGCTGTTCGCCCGCCGCGCGCACGGTGTGCTGGTTCGCGATGTTGTGGGCGATCGTGTCCATCCAGTAGCGGGCGAAGCCCACCCCGGTGCGGCCGACGTCGATGGCGGAGAAGGCGCCCACCCCTACCGCCCTCCGATCGCGGCGCGCAGCATGCCGACCTTCGCGTTGTAGGAGTTGACCATCGCGTCGCGCAGGAGGTTGTCCTTCATCATCCCGACGATCTCGTTCTCCAGGTCCACGGTGCTGCCGCTGGGGTTGGGCAGCGACGGGTCGGGGCGCACCGCCGGCGCCGCCGCCCGTTCGGGTGACCCGCTTGCGAGCGCGGCCCGCAGGTTGCTCTCGAAGTCCACGCGGCCCGCCCGGAACCCGGGGGTGTTGACGTTCGCGACGTTGTGGGCGCGGACATCTGCCCGTCGGGAAAGCCCACGGACGGCGTACTCGATCGCGGCCAGCACGTCGCCGGACATCTCCACCTCCTCGTACGACAAGAGCGGACGTCAGAAGGAGCCTGGCGGCTCTTCCCTGACGCCCGCTGCGATCCGTCTCTGCGAGCCGCTGCTCGAGCGGCTGGTTGTGTGGTGCGCGGTCCCCGTCGGCCGTGAGCCGCGGGGTGTTAAGGGCTGTCGCTGCTTTCCCCCGGCGCGTAGACCGCCGCGGCCCTGCGGCGCGCGGCGATGCCGCCGAGCTCCGCCGCCCGACCGTCCATGGCCGCGCGGATGCGACGCTCGCAGGCGATGGCGCGGGCGAGCAGCGCCTCGGCCGCCGCGGCGCACCCGCAGGCGCCGGTGCAGCGCTGGGGGTCGAGCGCCGCCACGTCGCATCCGGCGCCTTCCACGGCGTCCCAGTCCTCGGCGGCGAGGGCGGTCTCGAGCCGGTCGAGGTACGTGGCGAACGCGTCGAGCGGCGCCTGGTGCGCCCCAGGTGTCATCCCCCGACGGGCGCCGCACAGCAGGCGGTGGCCCACGCGTCGCGCAGGCCGGCCACGACGCTGCGCACGGCGGGGAGCTCGCTCGCATCCTTGCGGATGTTCGCGTCGAGCAGCTGCTCGAGGCAGAAGTCGTAGAGCGCCGCGAGGTTCGCGGCGATCTGACCGCCGCGGGCGACGTCGAGCGTGACCCGTAGCTCGGTGAGGATGTCCTGAGCTCGTTGGAGCTCGCGGTTGGCGGACTCCGGGTCCGCCTCCGTCGCGCCGGGGTCGAGCGCCTGCGTTGCCCGGGTCAGCGCCGCGAGCGCCCCGTCGTAGAGCATGAGCACGAGCTGGGCGGGCCCGGCGGTCTCGACCGCCTGTGACTGGTAGTGGCGACGGCTGTCCGCGTACATGGGATGCCTGTCGGCCGCGCCGGCGGGCGGTTTAGCCGCGCTGGGCGTTCAGCGACTGGATGTGGGAGGCCATCCACGCGCTCTGGGACTTCAGGCGGCCCATCGCGCTCTCGAGCGCGTTGAACTGGCGGCGCAGCGTCGTCTCCCGGCTCGCGAGGCGGACGTCGAACTCGGCGATGCGGTCGCCGAAGCGACGGATCTCGTTGGTGATGGACTGCCGCGCGCGGGCGATCTCGCCCCCCGCGCCCTCGAACACCCGCACAGTCCGGTCGAGCGCGCCGCCGAGACCGGTGGTGAAGGTCACCTCGCCGAACGCGCCCCCCGCGGCGTCGACGGTGTCCTGGGACGCGCTGACGCGCACGGACAGGCCGATCACGGCCCCGTCGGTGCCGGTCAGGGTGCGCCCCCGGCCGGTGGCCGCCAGGCCGCCGATCGTGCCTTCCACGTCGCTGCCGGCGTGCACGCCGTCGAGGCCGGCGTCGCCGCTGCCGGCGACGGTGAAGGCGTGCGCCGACCCGTGCCGGGTCTCGGCCAGGTGCAGGCCGCCGTCCTTCACGGTCGCGGCCAGGGTCGACACGCCGTGCGCGGCGAGCGCGTCGCTGATCCGCCGCACGGCGGTCGCCAGGTCGGCGCCCTCCTCGATGGACACGCTCACGCCCGCCCCGTTGCCGGTGGTGATCGTGAAGACCTTCGGCTCGCCGGTCGGCGGGAGGTAGGTCGCCCCGGTGACCGACGCGACGGTCGCCGCCCTGTCGATGCGCACCGCGTAGGTGCCGGCGGCGGTCGTGCCCGTCGCGGAGGCGTAGACGACACGGGCGTCGGTGGCGGCCCCGGCACGGGCGAACAGCGCCGTGACCCGCTCGTAGCCGTCGGCGAGCGCCGCCCGCAGCCTCGCCTCGTCGAGGGTTACGGCGCCGTGGCGGTCCAGGCCGATGCCGACCTCGCTCGCGTGGCGGTCCACCCCGCCGAGGCCGGCGACGGCGCCCGATACCGCAGCGCGCAGGTCGCTGACGAGTCGGCGCAGCGTCGCGTTGCCCTGCAGCGGGCCGGCGCGGTTTGACTCGGCGTTGTACGAGGAGAGCTCTTTCATGCTCGCAAGAGCGCCGTTGAGGGCGTCGACGAGGCCGCGCACGGTCTTCACCGCGGCGTCGGCGTCGCGCCGGGTCGACACCGTTACGCACTGCGCGCCGGTGACCTGGCGCAGCTGGAGGGTGACGCCCTCGACGAGGTCGTTCACGGTGTTGGTGGGCCGGTGCACGTCGAGCGTGCCGACCCGCAGGTGCGCGTCCTCGCCGCGGCGCAGCTCCTCGACCGTGTCGAGCCCCGCGACCGCGCTCTGCAGGCCGAAGCGGGCCCCGGCGCCGCTGCCCGTCGCGGTGACGACGAGGCGGTGGGCGTTCTCGCCGGTCTTGACCACCTGGGCGGCGACGCCGACCTTCGCCTCGGTGATGCGCTGGGCGAGCTGGTCGAGGGTGGTGTGCTCGTCGGTGGGCAGCGTGGCCAGCACCGTGCCGTCGCCGCGGGTCAGGGTCAGCGCGCCCTCGCCGACACGCGCATCGCGGGCGGTGTACGTCCCCCCCGCGGCGAGCTGGTGAGCCGACGCGAGACGGACGACGGCGAGCTCCGTGGACCCCGGCGCCGGCGTGCCGCTCGCGGTGACGCTCACCGCCTCCGGGTTGCTGGAGGTCGCGGTGACGTGTTGGGCGAAGGTCTCCGGCCGGCGCAGGGCGTCGACGGCGGTGCGCACCGCGGACAGCCGCGTGGTGATGCGCCCCCACGCGTCGTCGACCTGGCGCAGGGCCGCCTGACGCTGCTCGAAGCGCACGACCGGGACCCGCTCGAGCGCCATGAGCTGGCGGATGATCCCGTCGGTGTCGAGGCCGGAGGAGATGCCACCGATCGAGAACATCGGGGTGCTCATGGCGTCCTCCTGCGCGACGGGCGCGCCGCCCCCGCAAACATCCCGGAGGCGGCGGCCACCGCGTGCGAGTGGGAGCTAGCGCAGCAGGGACAGGACCGTCTGCGGGACCTGGTTGGCCTGCGCGAGCATCGCCGTGCCGGCCTGCTGGAGGATCTGGCTGCGCGTGAAGCTCACCATCTCCTCGGCCATGTCGGTGTCGCGGATGCGCGACTCGGCCGCCGACAGGTTCTCCGCGGCCACGGAGAGGTTGCGCACCGCCGACTCCAGCCGGTTCTGGGTCGCACCGAGCTCCGAGCGCACGGTGGAGGTGTTGGCGATGGCGGTGTCGAGCGTGGCGATCGCCGCGTCGGCGCCGGTGGTGAGGTCGATGGCGCCGAGGTCGACGCCGAGGAAGCCGTTCGTCGCGCTGCCCGTGTCGATCCGCAGGTCGGCGGTGATGGACAGCTGGTTCGCGGTGCCGTTGCCCGCGCCGACGTGGAACACCTTCGCGGTGCTCGCGGTGGGCGGGGTGGCCGGCACCGGCGGGGTCGCCGCCGGGTCGCCGGGGTCACCGGGGTCCGCGGCGACGGAGTAGTTGCCGAAGACCGAGCCGCCGGCGAACGTCGTGCGCCCACCGATGGCGGACAGCTCCGCGACGAGCTCGTCGACCTCGGCCTGCTCGGCCGCACCGTCGGATGTCGAGTTCGCCGCTGAAACCGCCAGGTCACGGATGCGCTGGAGGATGGTGTGCACCTCGTTCAGCGCACCCTCGGCGGTCTGCACGAAGCTGATGCCGTCCTGGGCGTTTCGGATCGCCTGCTTCGTGCCGCCGATCTCGGCCCGCAGGCCCTCGGAGCGCACGAGACCCGACGCGTCGTCGGCAGCGCGGTTGATGCGGAACCCGCTCGACAGCTTCTCCAACGACTTGTTCATCTGGTCGTTGGTGACGTTGAGATTGCGGTAGGCGTTGAACGCCGCGATGTTCTGGTTGATGCGCATGGAAAGAACCTCCGTGTTCTCTCGGTCGTCCCGGCGCTTCCGTGGCCGGGTCCCCCCTCCTGTCGGTCGCCCGCCGCCCGACTGAAGGAGAAAGATTGGCCGCCGCCCTGCGGCCGCGCGCACGCGACGGGCCGCCCAGGTCCCACCCTCCGCTACAAGCCCGTCTCAGAGCGGTGTCATCCACTCCGGAGCGTGAACCGCACCGGCCGCCCTCGGGCGGCGTGCGCGCGGTTCAGGGGCGTCCAGTATGGGGTCCCCGGCACCTGTCGCCGCCGTCGGCGGCGAGGGGCGCCTGCGTCGACCCACTGGTTGTGATGTGAAGCCTCCGAGCGGTTGCGTGGAGGGCGGGCCTGGGCGGCCCGACGGGAGACAGCGTAGCGATCCGCTCGCCACCTGCAGCGGCCGGGCGGGTGGTCAGTCGTCCCCGACGAGGCCGAGGCGCATGGCCGCGGCGACCGCAGCGGTGCGGTTGCGGGCACCAAGGCGGTCGAAGACCTCCTGGCAGTGCGCTTTGACGGTGCGCTCGGTGACGCCGAGGCGCTTGGCGATCTCGGGGTTCGTGAGGCCTTCCTGCAGGTAGCGCAGCACCTCGTGCTGGCGGGGCGAGAGCACGGGCTTGTCCTCGGCCGGCGCGAGTGGCTCGAGCATCTCGGTGGCGTCCTCGCGCTCCATCAGGGCGCTGCGGTCCTCGAAACGGGTCTCGACGCTGCCGAACCGCACGACGTCGCCGTGGCGGAGGGCGCGGGAGCCGGTGATGGGCTCCCCGTTGACGAACGTGCCACCGGTGGAGCCGAGGTCCTCGAGCCAGATGGCGCCGCTCTGGCGGCGGACGAGCGCATGGGCACGGCTGACGTGGGGGTCGGCGAGGCACAGGTCGCTGTTGGCTCTGCGGCCGAGCACGAGCTCGTCGCCCTGGATCACCAGCTGCTCACCCCGCAGCGGCCCCTCGCCGGTGACGACGAACATCGGCAGGGGGGTGAGTCGTCTTGCGGGCCCTACCACGGCCCCTCCTTCCGTTCCACGGCCGCATGTGCGGGTGCGCACCGTTCGCGCAGGGCCTCCACCGTGCCGGGAGCGGTAGTGCGCTCCCCGATCTTGACGGGTTTGCGGTCGCCATGAAAGTCGCTGCAGCCGGTGGCGAGCAGCTCCCGCTCGCGGGCGAACGCCCGCCAGAACGCGGCGGTCTCCGCGTCGTGGCCCGGATGGTCGGCTTCGACGCCTGCGAGGCCGACCGCGCAGAGCTCCTCGACGAGCGTCGTGCCGGTGGCCGTGGCGCGGGTCTCCAGGCCCGGATGGGCGATCACGGCCGCGCCGCCGGCGGCGCGGATGAGGCGGACGCCGTCGGCCGGTGCGAGCGCGTGCTTCGGCACGTACGCCGGCCCGCCGTCACGCAGGTAGTCGTCGAACGCGGTCCGCAGGTCGGGCACGACGCCGGCGTCGACCATGGCCGCGGCGATGTGCGGTCGGCCCACGGGCGCGCCGCCGGCGTGCGCGCGAACCTGCTCGGGGCTGCAGTCGACGCCGAGCTCGGCAAGGCGCGCGAGGATGCGCTCGGCCCGGCGGCTGCGCTCGTTGCGCAGCCGGTGGCACTCGGCGACGAGGCCGGGGTGCGCGGGATCGCACCAGTAGCCCAGGATGTGCACGCTGGACCCGGCGACCTCGGTCGACAGCTCGATGCCGGGCACGAAGGTCAGGCGGTGGCGGGCGCACGCCTCGGCGGCCTGCGCCCAGCCGGCGAGCGTGTCGTGATCGGTGAGGGCCAGCCCGCTCAGCCCCTCGGCGGCGGCCAGAGCGGCGTTCTGCTCGGGCGTTGTCGTACCGTCGGAGAAAACCGTATGGGTGTGCAGGTCGATCACGCCCTGAATCTAACCCCAACGGCCGGCCGGCACTACCGGGAGGGGCGGCGGACGGCGCTCGCCGCTACGTGAAGGCGCTCTCGCCGGGTAGTCGAGCCCCTGCCGCCGTACTCCTCGTTCGCCGTCACCCTATGCTGACGCGATGCGGGAGGAGGCCGAGACCGCCCTCGACGAGGCCGTGGCGGCCGGCGCGGAGTACGCCGACGTCCGGGCGGTCCTCGACGAGACGGAGTCGGTCTCCGTCCAGGACACCCGGGTGGAGGGCGTCGAGCGCCAGACGAGCCGAGGTGTCGGCGTGCGGGTGCTCGTTGGCGGTTCGTGGGGCTTCGCGGGCACTCCCCGCCTCGAGCGCAGGGGCCTGCAGGCGGCCGCCCGCACCGCCGTCGCGCTCGCCCGGGCGAGCGCGACGACGCAGCGGACCCCGGTGCGCCTCACGCCGGCCGAGGTCATGCGGGGCTCGTGGGCGACGCCGCACGCCACCGACCCGTTCGCCGTGGACCTCGGCGACAAGCTCGCGCTGCTGCTGGCGGCCACTGCCGCAGCCCGGACGGTTGCCGGCCTTACCCTCGCGCGGGCGAGCTTCGACGCCTGGCGCACGACGAAGTGGTTCCGCTCGAGCGAGGGGTCCGCCATCGACCAGACCATCCTCCAGGTGAGCGGGGGCGTGGACTGCGTGGCCGTGCGCGACGGGCAGGTGCAGTCACGCTCCTTCCCGAACTCCTTCCGCGGCTACGCGGGGACGGGCGGGTGGGAGGACATCACCGCCCTGCGCCTGGCCGAGCAGGCGCCCCGCTACGCCGAGGAGGCCGTCGCGCTGCTGTCCGCCCCCGACCTGCCCGCCGACGTCGCGACGGTCGTCGTCGACGCGAACCAGCTCGCCCTGCAGATCCACGAGTCGGTCGGGCACCCGATCGAGCTCGACCGCATCCTCGGGTGGGAGGCCGCGTACGCGGGCACCTCGTTCCTGTCCCCGACCGACGCGGGTTCCCTGCGCTACGGTTCCCCGCTCGTCAACCTCACGCTCGACACGACGACCCCCAAGGCGCTCGGGACGTACGGGTACGACGACGAGGGCGTGCCCGCGGGGCGCCACCCTCTCGTCGTCGACGGGGTGCTCCGCGACTTCCTCACCAGTCGGGAGACCGCGCCACGAGTGTCGGAGTCGGCGCGGAGCAACGGCACGATGCGCGCCGACTCGTGGGCCACCCTGCCGCTCATCAGGATGACGAACATCCATCTCGAGCCGGGCGAGGGCAGCCTTGGCGAGCTCCTCGAGGACACCGGCGAGGGGGTGTTCCTCACGACCAACCGCTCGTGGTCCATCGACGACAAGCGGGTGAACTTCACCTTCGGCTGCGAGGCCGCCTACGAGATCCGCGGCGGGCGGCTCGGGCGGCTTTACCGCAATCCCACCTACACCGGGCGCACGACGGAGTTCTGGGGGTCGTGCGACGCCATCGCCGGGCCCGGGGAGTGGACGGTGCACGGGACGCCGAACTGCGGGAAGGGCCAGCCGCCCCAGACGGCGAGGGTCGCGCACGGCACGGCACCGGCGCGGTTTCGCAACGTGCAGGTCGGGACGTCGTGACCCTCCCCCTGCTCGGAGCCGACGGCTGCGAGCGCCTCGCCTTGCCGGCTCTCGCGCGTGACGGAGCGGCCGCAGTGGAGGTGGTCGTGCACCGCACCGTCGGGGGGGTGACACGCTTCGCGAACTCCGAGGTGCACCAGAACACCTGGGCGGAGGACGTGCTCGTCAACGTGCGCGTCGTCACGCCCGACGGACGCGTCGGGGTCGCGGGCGCGCACACCGACGATCGCCGGGAGGTCGCCGCAGCCACCGAACGGGCACACGAGCTCGCGCGGGTTTCGACGGTGGACGGCGCGTTCCCCGGCCTCGCACCACCCGCCGTCACCGCCGGGGTGCAGGCCGACGCCGCCACGCTCGACGCGACGCCCGCCCAACGGGCAGCCGCCGTGCGCAAGGTGCTCGCCTCGACGCCGGCGGGCCTGCGCGCGGCCGGGGCCTACACGACGGGGGGCGCGGAGCTCGCGGTGTTCACGAGCGCCGGCCAGCGCGCCTACACGCCGCTGTCGGTGGCACAGCTGACGCTCGTCGTCGACGGGCCCTCGTCGTCGGGCTACGCCGAGCAGGGCGGACGCACGACGGAGGCCATCGACGCCGAGGCCGTCGCCCGCAACGCCGTGGGGAAGGCCCGTGCGGGCGCCAAGCCCGTCACGGTGGCCCCCGGAGACTGGCCGGTCGTCCTCGAACCCGCCGCAACGGGCACGCTCGTGCAGTTCCTCGCCTACCTCGGCTTCGGCGCGAAGGCGTATCTCGAGGGGCGCGCGTTCACGAGCGGGCGCATGGGCGCGCGCGTCGTCGCGCCCGAGGTCTCGATCGTCGACGATGCGCTCTCCCCCGACACCGTCGGCTTTCCCTTCGACTTCGAGGGCACCCCCAAGGAGCGTGTCGAGCTGCTGCGGGGCGGTGTCGTGTGGGGGGTCGTGCACGACCGGTTCACGGCGGCGCAGGCCGGCGTGGCCTCCACCGGCCACGGGCTGCTCGCGCCGAACCCCTACGGCCCACTGGCCCTGAACCCCGTGATGACCCCGGGCGAAGGAGGGCGCATCGACGAGCTCGTCGCCGGGTGCGAGCGCGGGCTGCTCGTCACGCGGTTCCACTACGCCAACGTCATCGAGCCGATGGAGACGCTGCTGACCGGCATGACCCGCGACGGCACCTTCCTCATCGAGAACGGACGCCTGTCCGCGGGGGTACGCAACCTGCGGTTCACCCAGTCGGTCCTCGGGGCGCTGCGCGAGGTCGACGCCGTCAGCTCCGAGACGGCCTATGCGTCGGAGCTGTTCTTAGCCGGGAGCCTCTTCCCAGCGCTGCGCCTGCCGGCGTTCACCTTCACCGGCACGACGACGTTCGGCTGACTACGGGCTACGGGCTGCCGGTGTCCCCACCGCCGGGCGCATCGACGTCGGGGGCCTCGAGGTCAGGGGCCTCGACGTCAGGGGCCTCGACGTCGGGCGCCTCGAGATCGGGGGCCTCCGGCGCCTCGATGTCGATGTCGGTGCCCGTGTCGGTGTCGGTGCCACCGCCGAGGTTGTTGATGAGGAAGAACACGAGCAGGACCACGAGGATCACGCCGACGATCGCGGCGATGACCCCCCACGGCCCGCCGCCGCCGGGAGCAGGCCCGCTCTCGCGTACCACCTCCCGCTCGCGGGCGGGCTCACGCACCACTTCGCGCTCCGGGGGTGGTTGGGAAGCCATGCGGGTCTCCTTCTCGCTCGTCGTTCTACGGGCGTGCTCATGACCTACCCTGTGTCCGCATGGGGGCAAACGCAGCGCCGGAGGTGGCGGTTGGGGCCGTCTGCGTGCGCGACGGACGCCTCCTGCTCGTGCAGCGCGCGCGGGGCAGCCACGCGGGCAGGTGGGCGGTCCCCGGGGGCCGGGTCGAGGCGGGCGAGTCCCTGGCGGCGGCCGTCACCCGCGAGCTCGCCGAGGAGACGGGCCTGCGCGGCAGGGTCACCGGCCTCTGCGGCGTCGCCGAACGCTGCGTCGACGGCCACCACTGGGTGATCCTCAACCACTGGGTCGCCGTCGGCCCCGGCGAGCCCGTCGCCGCAGACGACGCCGCGGCGGTGCGATGGGCCGGGCGCGACGCACTCGCCTCCCTCGACGCCGTGCCGCTGCTCGTGGAGTTCCTCACCGACCACGGCGTCCTCGCCCGACTGCGCTGACCCGTCGGGCCGACCGCCTCGCTTCCCCGGCTACCGCCCCCCGGCGAGGTGGCGCTTCAGGAAGCCGGCCGCGACGGGCAGCAGGGCGTCGGGGTGCTCGAGCGCCATCTGGTGGCCGCCGCCGGGCAGCACCCACAGCTCGGAGTCGACCGTCAGGCGGGAGGCGAACGCCCGGGTGGTCGTCTCCGGCAGGACCCGGTCGTTCGACCCCACCGCGACGAACGTCGGCACGGCCTGGGCGCTCACGTCGGGCTTGTCCTCCGGGGTGAGCAGGATGGAACCGAGCCCCGCGAGGGTATAGCGGCGCACCGACAGCGGGTGGCGGCTCAGGGTCCGGGCGAGCCGGGGGTCCTCCGCGAGGTCGGCGGTGGCCACCACCGTCGACGCGGGGATGGTGATCGCCTCCTGACGCCGGGGGGAAAGGCGGCGGCGCAGGAGGCCCGCCGCCGGCAGCAGGACGCCCTGGCGGGTGCGCTGCAGGATCGGACGGATGTCGCGCAGGTCGAGCACGTTGTGGCAGGCCACGGCCCCCACCCCGCTGCCCTCGAGCGCGGCGTAGAACGCGAGGACGCCCCCGAGGGCGGTGCCGAACAGCCCCACCGGCCCTCCCCAGCGCTGCCGGGCGCAGGCGGTCGCCGCGGCCGCGGCGGCCATCGCCCCCCGGTACGTGAGGTGACCGCGGCGCCCGCCGCTGCGCCCGTGCCCCGGCCAGTCGAGGGCGAGGACGTTCAAGCCCTCGGCGGCGAGCCGCCGGTAGGGGTCGAAACCCACCACCGCCCCGCGAAGCACGTCGACGGCGGTGACGAGGCCGTGCAGGGCCACCACGGAGGGGCCGCCC
Organism: Egibacteraceae bacterium; assembly: GCA_035540635.1. Taxonomy (NCBI): domain Bacteria; kingdom Bacillati; phylum Actinomycetota; class Nitriliruptoria; order Egibacterales; family Egibacteraceae; species Egibacteraceae bacterium. Next base: position 17,634 of record DATLGH010000037.1, read on the forward strand.
GCCCCCGGACCGTCGTAGGCGACGAGACGCAGCGACGTCGCGTCGCTGGCCACCCACAGCTCCTCGCCGTCCACGCCCCTCCGCGATCCTCGGTCGCCGCGCGAAAGGAGCGTAGCCGCCTTGGAAAGGCGCTGCCGAAGCCCGCCGAGGCGCCGATATACTCGCGATTCCGCGCTGCGTGAAAGGACTGGTGGGGATGCCACGGGCGGAGCTGCACTATGCGCTGGCCCTCGATCGGGAGATCTACGAGGCGAGCCGCATCGACCCGTCGCTGCTCGACCCCGTGGTGCGCGTCGAGGACGGCCTTCCGGGCATGGCCCGCCCGATCGCGGTCCTCCGTGACTACCAGGGTCCGCAGGGCACCTACATCGAGCAGTTCGTGCTCCGCGACCGCAGGGGCCGCGAGCGGGCGAGCTCGCCTCCCCGGCGCATCGAGCTCGAGGGTCAGATGGCCCAGGACCGCTTCGTGTCGACGCTGCGCGACGTCGTCATCGAGAACCCCGACGAGCACACGCTCACCTTCTCCGTCGACGGGCGCGAGGTCGGGTCGATCCCGGTGTTCATCGAGGCTAGTTCGGGCGGCGACCTGCGCCTGGCGGCGGAGGAGACCTTCAAGAAGGCGGTCAAGAAGGGCACCATCCTCTGGCTCACGGTCCCCCAGCCCGACGGCTCCCACCACGAGCAGCCCGTGTGGTTCGTGTTCGACGGCGGCAAGGTCTACGTGGTCTCCGGCCCGACGGAGCAGAACGTCCCGCACCTCGCCGACGCCGACGAGGTCGAGATCACCGCCCGCAGCAAGGACGTGCGCAGCCGGGTCAGCCGCGTGCCCGCCGCCGTGCGCGTGATCGCGCCCGAGGACCCGACCTACATGCGGATCGTCGAGACGGCGTTGCCCAAGCGCCTCAACCTCACCGACCCGAACGAGGCCGCCGACCGGTGGAAGGCCAACTGCGCCCTCGTCGAGCTGACGCCCCGCTTCCGCGACGAGGAGGAGCGCGCCCCGGCGGCGCGCGCGCCCGCCGCGGCGGCGGCGGCCCCAGCGGCCGCACCCGTCGCGAAGGAGGCAGCGCCGGCCGGCGGTGGGCAGGCCGAGCAGAAGGACGCCCACATCGAGCCGGAGATCGACAAGGAGGTCTTCGACCGGCTCATCGCCGAGGGCAAGTCCGAGCGCGTCGCCCGCGCGAAGGCCAAAGCCGCGTTCGTCCGCAAGGAGAAGCAGCGCATCGGCACGGGCGGGAGCACGCCGTCGTGAGCGGCCACGTCACGCTCGTCACCGGCGGCACGGGGTTCCTCGGGTCGCACCTCGTGGAGGCCCTGCGCCGTCGCGGGAAGGCCGTGCGCACGTGCGGTCGCGGTGCCCGCCCACCGGGGCTGGCCGACGACGTGGACTACCGGCAGGCCGACCTCACGGCGGGGCCGCTCGACGCGCTCGTCGAGGGCACGGGCGCCATCGTGCACGCCGCGGGCGCCGCGAGCTCGACCTCCACGCCGCAGGAGATGGAGGCGGTCAACGTCGCCGGCACCCAGCACCTGCTGGAGGCCGCGTACGAGGCAGGGGTGCCACGGGTCGTGTACGTGAGCACCTCCTCGGTGTACGGCAAGGAGGTCGCCCTGCCGCAGCCGGTCGTCGAGGAAGCCGAGTGCCACCCGGGGCCCGGCTACGCGGAGAGCAAGTGGCGGGCCGAGCAGGCGGCGTGGGAGTTCACCCGCAAGGGCCTGCCGGTGACGGTGCTGCGGCCGGCGACCATCTTCGGGCCCGGGGCGGTGAAGCTCGTCGCGAGCACGATCCTCGACGCCGCGATCGAGCGCCACGCCGGCCTCGGCGCGTTCTCCGTCCCACGCGAACCCGTCGAGATGCGCCTCGTCCACGTCGACGACGTCGTCGCGGCCTGCCTGCACCTCGCGCAGGTCGACGCGGCCCCCGGACGCGCGTTCAACCTCGACTCCGGCGTGTACCCGTCGAGCCACGAGGTCGCCGCGGCCGTCACCCGGGCTCTCGGCATGGCGCTCGAGCTGACCGACGACCCAACCCCCGGGCTCTCCTACGAGGAGCGGCAGGCGACCCACGACCGGATGCTCGCGGCCGGCATGCGCGGCGACATCATCCTGTCCAAGCAGCGCATCCGCTACCTCAACAAGGCCAACCGCAACAACCGGCTCAGCCTTGCGGCCCTGGCCGGCACCGGCTTCCGGCCCCGGGTGACCGGCATCCCCGGCGCGATCCAGGCGAACGCCGGGTGGTACGCCGAGCACCGCTGGATCATCTGAGACCATGGCGCCACCCCCGGTCTGCCGAGGGCGCGCCCCGCAGACCGTACCCTTGACCTTGAAGGAGGTTCAAGGTTCTACCTTGGAGTCATGAGCGTGGCCGAACGCCGCCCCGAACGCCGCATCGTGCGGGAGCCTGGCATGCCACTGGACCCGAGGACCCCTGAGCCGCCGCATGGCTTCGGGGCACGCGCCGACGAAAGGTGCCGGTGATGGCGGCCCGCGCGCGCGTGCTTCACAGCCGGCGGAGGCCCCGACACGGTGAGCCCGCGGAGGCGGAGCCGCACGGTCGTGCCCCAAGTGCCCCGGAGAGCAAGGCGCTGCCCGAGGACCTGCTGAGCCTCTACTTCGCCGAGCTGCGCAAGGTGCGGCTGTTGACGTCGGAGGAGGAGAGCAGCCTGGCCCGCCAGATCGAAGCCGGCCGGGAGGCCGAGGCCCGCCTTGCCGACGAGGGGGCCCAACTCGATGTGACAACCCGGGCTGAGCTCTGCGAACAGGCAACGCAGGGCCGGGAGGCGTTCGACAGCTTCGTGTCGGCCAACCTGCGCCTCGTGGTGGCGGAGGCGACGAAGTTCGGCCGCCGGTCGCACCTCGACCTGGACGAGCTGATCCAGGAGGGCAACCTCGGGCTCATCCGGGCGGTCGAGAAGTTCGACTGGCGGCGTGGGCTGCGCTTCTCCACCTACGCCACCTGGTGGATCCAGAAGGCGCTGCAGCGCGGCACGGCCCAGCACGAACGCACGATCCGGCTGCCCGCCGGCGTGCACGCGAGCCTCCTGAAGGTCCGTGCCGCCCAGTCGCGCCTGTGGGGCGAGCTCGGCCGAGCCCCCTGCATGGCCGAGCTCGCCGAGGCCACCAACCTCTCCGGGGACGAGGTCCGCGACGCGCTGGCGGCCGACCTGGCCGTCCTGTCCCTCGACAAGCCAGTGAGCGACGAGGACGACTCCTGCGAGTGGGGCGGGATGCTCGCGCGGGCGACGGACTCCCCTCACGAGGAGGTGGTCGACCGGCTCTTCGTGGAGGACGTGCTCGCGACCGGCAGGCGGGAGCTGCCCGAGCGCAGCTGGTACGTGCTGTGCCGGCGCTACGAGCTGGAGGGCCACGAGGCCAAGACGCTCGTCGAGCTCGGCAAGGAGCTCGGGGTGTCGCGCGAGACTGTCCGCACGATCGAGCAGCAGGCGCTGGGACAGCTGCTGCGCGCGCTCCAGCGACCTTCCCTGCCCGCCGGCGGCACTGGCCCCGTCCTGCACGGCGAGCCCCCCGCGAACGTTCCCGTCCACGCCGGACACTAGAGAAGCCCTCGCCTTCCGCCTGGGGGTACTGGGGCGGAACGCGACGTTCGGGGGCTCGTAACCGCGATTGGCCCGACCGGGGCGCCGGTTGCTCGCGGAAGCGGTCGGCCGGCTGCCGGGGGGCCGGCTGGGCGGGCACTACGCGGGTGCGGCGCTCGCCGCGGCCGGCAAGCGGGCCCGCGCCAGGCGCATGAGCAGGGCGGCGATCCCCGCCACCCCGGCCGCGCCTGCCCACGCCGCACCGAACGACACTGCCTGGGCGGTCACCCCGAACAGCAGCGGTCCGAGCGCGTTTCCGGCCGCGAGACCCGCGACGCCGATGCCGGCCGCGGTCCCGGGCGCGTCCGGACGCGCCCGGACCAGGGAGAGGAACAGCAGTCCCGACCATCCCCAGCCCGCCGCGAAGGCGCCGACGGTGCCGGCGACGAGCAGCGGCCCGGTGCCGGTGGCGCCGAGCGCCATGGCACCGGCGCCCACGATCAGCATCCATGTGACGACGCCCAGCTGCGGACCGCCACGGCGGTCGGCGAGCACACCTGTGGCGATCCGGGCGATGATCCCCGCGACGCTGCCGACAGCGAGGAGCAGTCCGGCGCTCGACGGGGACAGCCCCATGGCGACGGCGCTCTCGGTGAGAAATATGCCGACACCGCTCGCCGCCGCGCTTCCGAGTCCCGCCGCGGCGGCCACGAGCACGAACGCGGTGGGTGGTGAGGCGTCGCCCGTGCCCGTCGTCGCGGGGGCGGGCGCCGGAGCGATCGCGTCGGCACGCGTGGAGAGGTCGACCCGCGGCAGAATGACCGCAAGACCCACGAGCGGTGCGAGCCCGATCACCGACGCCCAGCGCCAGCCAAACGTCAGGGCGATGCCGGGCACGGCCAGCCCCGCAGCGAGCGTCGCGATCGGGATCGCCGCCTCCTTGAGCCCGAAGCCGAGACCCTGCCGGGAGACCGGTACCGCACGCGCGATGAGGATTGCCAGCCCCGGGTCGGTGAGCGCCAAGGCAAGCCCCGACAGGGCGAGCATGACCGCCACGTGCGCCCAGCTGCTGGCTGCGGCGAAGATGCCCACGAGCGCGAGGGCGCTCAGGCAGCTGCCGGTGAGCACGGCGGTGCGTGCGCCGAGGCGGTCGGCCACGCGTCCGCCGATCGGCGCGGCGGCGGCGCCCGTCAGCAGCGCCCCGGACACCGCCATGCCGAGCGCCGCCTCGCTGAAGTCGAGCTCCGCGCGGATCTGCACCGCGAGTCCCCCGACGAGGAAGACGGGCAGCGCGGCGAGGACGAGCCCGCAGCACGCCACCGCCACGGCCAGGGCAGCGCCCCCGGCTTCAGCCATCGGCTCGCCCGATCCACCTGGCACGGCTCTCCCTGTCTGTGGCGCTCGCGGGACACATCATGCACGTGGGAGAGGTCCTCGCCGCCAGGCGCACGTGCAGGCAGGTGGTGTCGCCCGGTGGGCTCGGGGTCCCCTCGGCCACGTGTGCCGGAGTGGCAACCGCGGGGGCGCGTCAGCGCCGGCGGCGCACGACGACCAGGCGCCGCAGGACGAGCGCGGCGAACAGCATCCCGAGAACGGCGCCCACGACGAGTGGCCACAGCGGTGGCGGAGGCCGCTCCCCCACCGCGTGGACGGTCACCTGCTCACCGGGTTCGACCACCCAGGTGAGCACGCCGTCGTCCTGCCGCTCGGCGGTCGAGCCGAGAACGGGCCCGGGCAGGGCGAGGCGCACGGCGTAGCCGAACGCGGCCTCGTCGCGCAGGAGCGTGACGGCCTGCTCGGGGGTGAGCCCGAGCTCGGCGACGGCCTCGGTGGGCTGGAGGCCGGCGGCGCCCTCGACAACGAGCCGCTCGCCGTCGACCGTGACGCGCAGCGGCGACAGGAGCGCGACCTCGGGAGCGGCGAGGGCTCCCGCAAGGTCGGCGGCGAGACGCTGAAAGCCGGCGGGGTTGCGGGCGCGCGCAGCCAGCGCGACGGTGCGCCGCCCCCGCGCGTCGGTGGTGTCGGCGACGTCCCACCCCCGGCCGAGCGCACGGCCGGCCGCCGCGAGGTCGTCGAGGGGCTCGGCGCCGGCCGTCCGCGCCCGCGTGAGCAGGTCGTCGTCGGCGGTCACCGCCACCTCGAGCCGTCCCCCGCCGTCGCGGTCGAGGGCCGCCTCGACGTCGAGGCGCAGCTCGCACCCCGCGCAGACGAGGACGAGCCCCGCGAGAACCCACCGCGCCCACATCGCCGGACAACCTAGCGGACACGGGAGGGCGTACCGGCGAGCGTGCCCGCCGGCACGGGGTGGTCTGCGACGGCGACCCCCGCCCGATACGATGCCCCCGAGGGCCGAAGACGGCCTTTCCGACGACCGCGAGGAGTGCCTTCGTGCCGACCACCGAGCGGGTCCTGCAGGCCCTGGCCGGGGTTCCCGACCCGGACGTCGGCAAGCCCATCACCGAGCTCGGCATGGTCGACGACGTCGTCGTCGAAGGGGACAGCGTGCGGGTCGGCGTCCTCCTCACCGTCCCGCGTCACCCCGCCAAGGACGAGCTCACCCGGGAGGTCGGGGCGGCCCTCACCGCCCTCGACGACGTCGCGAGCGTGAAGGTCGAGCTGCGCGCGATGACCGACGAGCAGCGCGCCGCCTACATCGCGAAGGTCCGCCCGCAGCGGTCCGGGGCGGGGGGGGATCCCGTCATCCCGTTCGCCCAGATGGACTCGACCACGCGGGTGCTGGCCGTGGCCAGCGGCAAGGGCGGCGTCGGCAAGTCGTCGATCACGGCCAACCTCGCGGTTGCGCTAGCCCAGTCGGGCAAGAAGGTCGGCGTCCTCGACGCCGACATCTGGGGGTACTCGATCCCGCGGATGCTCGGGGTCACCGGACGGCCCGTCGCATTCGACAACATGGTGCTGCCGCTGCGCGCCCACGGGTGCAAGGTCATCTCGATCGGGTTCTTCGTCGATGCCGAGCGCCCCGTGATCTGGCGCGGGCCGATGCTGCACCGCGCGCTGCAGCAGTTCCTCGCCGACGTGTTCTGGGGCGATCTCGACTTCCTCGTCTGCGACCTGCCACCGGGCACCGGCGACATCGCGATCTCCCTCGCCCAGATGCTGCCGAACGCCGACATGCTGATCGTCACGACCCCGCAGCAGGCCGCCCAGCGGGTGGCCCTGCGCGCGGGGCAGACGACCGCGCAGACGGGGATGCGCATCGGCGGGGTGATCGAGAACATGGCGGTGTTCGTCGCCCCCGACACCGGCAAGGAGTACCGCATCTTCGGCGAGGGCGGCGGCAAGCTCCTCGCCGCCGAGCTCGACACCGACCTGCTCGGCTCCGTGCCCATCGACCCCCGCCTGCGGGAGGGCGCCGACGCCGGCGTCCCCCTGGTGGTGTCCCACCCCGACTCCCCGGCGAGCAAGGTGCTGCGCGACATCGCGTCGCGGCTCTCCGCCCAGAAGGCGTCGCTCGTCGGCAAGTCGCTGCCCCTCATGGGCTGACTCGGGGGCGGGCGCGCCGCCAGCGGCGGCCGACCAGGCCGCTCCACAGGCCACCAACGACGAGGCCCAGCCCCGCCCCGCCGATGACGTCGGTCGGGTAGTGGACACCGACGTAGACCCGTGACAGGGCAACGTAGGCCCCGACGGCGGGTGGCAGCGCCACCGCCGCGGGCCGGAGGTGACCGGCCAGCACGCTCATGACGGCCATGGCGACCGCGGCGTGGCCAGAGGGGAACGACGAGCCCGCCGGCGGCCGGACGAGCCTTCGCACACCGTCGGCCTCGTAGGGGCGCAGCCGACCGACGCGGGTCTTGCTCGACTGCGCGACGGTCCAGGCGAGCGTGCCGGTCCCGAGCACGTCGGCGGCCGCCTCGCGCCGGCCGGCGACGGCGAGCGCCGCGGCCATCCCCGCCACCGCGTACATCGACCCGAGGTCGGTCGTGGCGCTCACGACCCGGTCGAGGACCGGTGAGCCGGCCCGCCGCACCGCGTCACCGGCGCGCACGTCGGCGCGCTGGAGCGTCGGCTGCCGCAAGGCGGCCGCGGACCCGGCGAGCACTGCCGCGCCGATCCCCGCCGCCACCGCCGACCGGTGGCGCGACCTCACGTCGCGTCAGGATCGAACGGCGGCGGTCCGGCCGCCTCCACGCTCGTCACCCACTGCCCGTCGCCGTCGGTGACCCCCGCAGGCGGGGCGAGCACGGCGGTGCGGTGCAGCTCCGTGCCGGTGGCCCGCAGCTCGTCGGCGACCCCACGGAGCTCGTCGATCTCGGCGGCGCGCTTCAGCTCGTCGAGCGTTTCCGCCGCCTCACGCTTGAACCGGGCGATCATCCGGCCGGCGTTGCGCGCCATGCCCGGCAGGCGCTCAGGCCCGAAGATGAGCAGTGCGAGCACGGCGAGGGTGAGCAGCTCCCAGAACCCCGGGGTGCTGAACGCCAGCACGCCGCTCACCGTCGCTGCACCTCCCGTCCTTCCCGTCGCGGTGGCTACTGGTCGCGCGGCCGCTCGACGAGCACCACCTCCGCGGTGTGCTCCTCACCATCTCGAATGTACGTCACCGTGATCTGGTCGCCCACCGAGCGGTTGCGGACCTCGAGGACGAGGTCACTCATGGAGTCAATGGCGACGTCGTCGATGCGGACGATGACGTCGTCGGGCTGCAGGCCCCCCTCCGCCGCCGGCGTGTCGGGCTGGACGAGCTCGACGTAGGCGCCTTCCTCGACGCCGAGTCGCTCCGCGAGCTGGTCGGACAGGTCGCCCCCCTGCACCCCGAGCAGCGGGTGGCGGACGAAGCCCTCCGCGATGAGCTCGTCGGCGATCGCGACCGCGGTGTTCGAGGGGATCGCGAAGCCCACCCCGGCGTTGGCGGGAGCGCCACCGGTCGTGAGGATGGCCGAGTTGATGCCGATGAGTCGGGCGTCGCCTCCGACCAGCGGGCCTCCCGAGTTGCCGGGGTTGATCGGCGCGTCGGTCTGGATGACGTTGAACATGGTCATGGGGGCCCGGCCGGGGCCGCTCACGGGGATGTCGCGGTTGAGCGCGCTCACCACCCCGGAGGTGACGGTTCCCTCCAGGCCGAACGGGCTGCCGACGGCGACCGCGAGCTCGCCGATGGCGAGGGCGGAGGAGTCCCCGACCTGGATCGCCGGCAGGCCCGTGCGGTCGACGCGGACGACGGCGAGGTCGTTGGCCGGGTCGGTGCCGACGACCTCCGCGTCGAGCCGTGAGCCGTCGGCGAGCACCACCTCGACCGATTCGGCGCCTTCCACGACGTGGTTGTTCGTGATGATGTGGCCGTCGGAGCGGTAGATGACCCCCGACCCGTTGCCCGCTCCCGGGCCGAACGGACCGTTGCCCTCGACGTCGACCTGCACGACGGTCGGCACGACGGCGGCGGCGATGGCGGCGACCCGGTCGACCCCGTCGGTCGTCTCCAGGGCGGGCGCGAACACCTCGCCGCCGTCGCCCACCGGCTGGACCGCGGGAGGGACGTCCGGGCTGCGGCGGTCCATGTAGGCGACCATCGTGCCGCTGCCGATGAGCGCGCCGGCGAGCGCAGCCATGAGCGCGACGACCGTGACGCGCACGCCCCGGGACCGGCGGCGGCGCCCGGCGGCACCGGACCCGGTCGGTCCGGACGGGATCCGCGGATAGGGCACCGGCCCGGACCGCTCCGCGGGCCGCGGGGGCGCGGGCAGCCGGAGGGTCGGGGCGTCGGGACGGGCGAGGTCGTCGGTCATGTCCAGGGGGTCCTCGGTGCGCGCAGTGCCGGCCGGTGCGGTCTCTAGGGTGACACCCACTCCCACAGCCTCGCGAGGCCGCGGCGCAGTCGGTGGGGCAGGGTGGGCGCCTGCGGGCGAGGCAGTGACCGCGCGATCGCGACGAACTCCCGAGGCGGGGCGTCACCCACGAGGGAGAACGTCGTGCCCGATGCTTCCCAGACCAGCCGCTGGGGAACCGCGCCCGCCCATTCGTAGGCGGGCCAGCCCAGGTCGTCGGCGGGTTGCGCGCCGTCGGGCAGCGACGCCCAGTCGGGTCGGCCCTGCTGCTGGAACAGCGACACGGTGTAGAGCCCGTCACGGTAGACGAGATGCAGCGGCTGGCTGTCCGACCCGTCCACCGCGTACACCCCGACGGGCTCGTAGCCTCCCGGCAGCGAGGGGGGCACCGTCCATCCGGCCTCGCGCAGCGCAGTGAGCGCGCGGTCGTCGACCGGGGTGATGGCGCGGCTGCGCCGCTCCAGCGAGTCGCCGTCGTCGTCGCGTGCCGCCCGTATGCCCGCCCGCGCCGCGGTTCCCGGCCGCAGGTCGAGGGAGAGGTACGCGACGAGGCGCAGCCGGCGGGAACCCTCGTAGGACTCGCGGCGCAGCACGAGGCCGCTGTCGTCGTCCACCCAGAGCCGCTCGCGCAGGCTGCCGTTGCCGCGGCGGCGCACCTCCAGGCGGGTGCAGGGACGGTCGAGCAGGCGGTCCTCGCCGGCGAGGGCGACCTCGTACTTCTCCTCGAGGGCACGCAGGGCCGCGTCCGGGCGGCCGGAGTCGACGGGGGGCAGGGGGGTGAGCCACCCCTGACGGTGGTCGACCATGTCGCCGCCCTCCTCGCCGAGACGCACGGTGAAGTCGTCGGGGGAGGACACCGTCAGGGTGTCGCGGTCGCGCAGCACGCGCGACAGGGCCACGTGGGGGTCACCGTCGGCCCAGACGATCCACAGCGCCTCCCCGGTGTAGCGGCGTTCCTGCGACGCCTCCCAGGCCCGCTGGAGCACCGGGCGCCACCCGTCGGCGTCAGGCGCCGGCCGCGGTTGGGCGCGCGCGGGGCCCGGTGCGGACGCCCCGGCGGCCGAGGCGAGGAGCAGGGCCGCTCCCGTGGCACCCACGGCGAGCGCGAGGCTCCACCTGCCGCGACGCCGCCCGCCGCCGATCACCGGCGGCCGTCGACGACCACCGGCGTGGACAGCGGCCCTCCGACCGTGTGGACGATGTGGTCGGCGACGTAGAGGTCCATCGGCACGTTGACGAGGCGGTCCTCGGGCGAGGAGCCGCCGCCCAGCGCGAACGCCGCGCCCCCGAGCATGCCCGCGACGACGGCCAGCGCCGCCGCAACCACCCGGCCGCCGGTGACGGCGAGTGCCGGGCCCTGCCGGCGGGGACCGGCGCCCGAGCGGGTCAGGTCGGGCAGGAGGTCGACGCCGTCGGGCAGGCGGCGAACCGGCAGGTTGCGGACGAGCATCCGGGTGCGCCCGAGGCTCTCGACCTCGGCACGGCAGGCCGCGCAGCCGGCGAGGTGCGCCTCGACGAAGGCACGCCCGTCGTCGTCGAGCATGCCGTCGAGCCACGCCGAGTGCAGGGGCGCCGCCGCCGCACAGTCGTCACTCATCGCCGCTGGCCCCCCGCGTGCGCGCACGGTCGGCGGCCTCGCGCTCGAGGAAGTCACGCAGCTGCCTGCGGCCGCGGTGGATGCGCGAGCGCACCGTTCCTGTCGGCCAGCCGGTCGCCTCGGTGATCTCGTCGTAGGACAGCCCCTCAACGTCGCAGAGGACCACGGCGAGACGGAACGGCTGGGACAGCTCGGCCAGGCCGCGTTCGAGGTTTGCCTCCAGGGTCCTTCGGTCCACGAGCTCCGCCGGGCCGGGCTCCTCGGAGACGGGGGTACGCCACTCCTCCTCGGGGAGGGTCTCGAGCCGCACCCGCTTGCGGCGGCGGACCTGGTCGAGGAAGAGGTTCTTCGTGATGCGGTACAGCCAGCCGTCGAAGGTGCCCGGCTGGTAGCGGTCGAGGTTGCCGTAGACGCGCACGAACACCTCTTGGGTGAGGTCCGCCGCGTCGTCGACATCGCCCGTGAGGCGGTAGGCGACGTTGTAGATCTTGTCGCCATAGCGCTCCGCCACCTCGTCCCACGACGGGCGCGGGTCGGGGCGGTGGACGTCGTCGTGGTGGGCTGGGGGCGCCACGGCACCTCCTCGGGCTGCCGGCGGCCACTTGACCGGCAGCGGCAAGACCATCCTAGTGCGCACCACGTCTCCTTCCCCGCCGGGCGCCCGGTCACCGGCGTCGGTGCCCGACGGCCCGCTAGGCTGTCGAACGCCGTGCGGGACCCCCGAGGTTCCCCGGAGGCGGCGAGAGGAGACGAGCGGTGCACACCGACGAGCGCATCACCGCCTACGTGCGCAGCTTCGACGAGCCGGAGGACGAGCCGCTGCGGGCCGCGAGGGCGCGCAGCGAGGAGGCCGACATCCCCGCAGTGTCACCCGAGACCGGCGCGCTGCTGCGCTTCTTCGCCCGGCTCATTAGCGCCCGCCACGTCGTGGAGGTCGGCTCCGGCGGCGGCTACAGCGGCATCTGGCTGCTCGGCGGCATGGACCCGCGGGGGGCGCTCACCACCATCGAGGTGGACCCCGACAACCAGGCGCTCGCCCAGCGCGCCTTCGGGGAGGCGGGGGTGTCGGACCGGGTGCGCTCGATGCGGGGCGCGGCGCTCGAGGTGCTGCCCAAGCTCGCCGACAGCCACTACGACATCGTCTTCCTCGACGCGGTCAAGGCGGAGTACCCCGCCTACCTCGAGCACGCCCGCCGCCTCCTGCGCCCGGGCGGCCTCCTGCTCGCCGACAACGTCCTGTGGCACGGCACGGTGCCCGACCCCTCCGTCAGCGACCCCGACACCGCCGGTATGCGGGCCTTCAACGACGCGGTCCGCGACGACCCCGCGTTCACCGCCACAATCGTGGCGATCGGCGACGGCGTGCTCGCCGGCGCCTACCACCCCGGCGACGGGCGATGAGCGTCTGGTGCCTCACGACGTCGCCGGACAACCTCGCCGCGACCGCCGCATCCGCGCCTGCTACGAGGACCGACTACGAGGTCGTGCGCGCAGCCCTGGCGGAGGCTGCGGGAGGCTCGCAGTGGTCGTCGGTCGCCGGGTTTCCTGTCCGGGGAGGCCGGCACGGCGGGGTCAGGCAGGGAAGAAGCGGAACTTCGTGGAGAGCTCGGCGGAGAAGGCCATGATGACCGCGAGGTAGAACATGCCGGTCGCGGCCTGGATGGAGCGCCCTCCCTCCTGCGCGAGCTTCCAGACGAAGCCGGCGATGAGCGCGCAGATGGCGACGAGCCCGACGGCGAGCATGACGCTGAAGCCGGGCACGACGAGCACGGGCGAGAAGCCCCCGCCCATGTCGGGCGCCGGGTTGCGCGCCGACAGGGCCGCGGCGCCGACGGCCGCCACGACGCCGGCGACGTACCACCAGGCGCCGCGGATCATGTAGGCGTTGCTGAGGCGCCGCTCCACGAGGTACCAGTGGCCGAGCAGAAGCCCGAAGACCGTGGAGCCGAGGAACAGCGACCCGAGCGCGAGCTCGGCGACGGCCAGGCCCGGCTGGGCGCCATGGACGACGCCGAACAGCACGAGCGACGCGACGCCGGCCGCGGCCCCGGCGAGACCTACGGCGCGCGACAGCGCCTCCTGACGGGCGAGCAGGAGGACCTGCCAGACGACGAGCAGCGCCGCGAAGGCGCCGAGGGCGGTGACCTCCGGGCCGGCGACCTGGCCGCGGGTGATCGCCCAGGCCCCCGCGGCGCACAGCGCGAGCGTCGACCCGGTGAGCACGAAGAAGCCCCTGCGCACGGCACCCCACACGCCGCTGGCCCACAGCACCACCGCCCCGCCCACGGCGGCTTCGAGCAGGATGACGGACATGACCCCGAGCGGGCCGGACATCGGACTCCTCGCACAACGACCGTTGGCACAGGCGGTTGCCCACACCGGATGGGGTCCATACTGCCAGCGGCCGACAGGACCGGCGAACCCCCGAGCAGGAGCGCACATGAACGACTACCCAGAGTGCCGACCGGGGCGTCGCGCGAAGGTCAGCCTCGAGGTGACCGAGGGCGACACCGCGGCGGCGATGGGCTCGGGGGACGTCCCGGTGCTCGCGACCCCACGGGTGCTCGCGCTGGCCGAGCAGGCCTCCGTGCAGGCCCTCGGCAGCTGCCTGCCCGAGGGCAAGACGAGCGTCGGCGCGTGGGTGGAGCTCGAGCACCTGCTGCCGAGCCACGTCGGGGAGACGGTCACCGCCGAAGCGGTCCTGCTCGGCGTCCACGGTCGGCGCCTCGAGTTCTCCATCTCGGTGAGGTCCGGGGAGGAGGAGGTCGCCCACTGCCGCCACCGCCGGGTGCTCGTCAGCCGCAGCCGCTTCGAGGCGCCCCAGCCCGTCGGGGAGCGCAGCTCGGTCGCGCCCCAGCTGCCGTTGAAGGGGCAGCGGTGATGCGGCGGGCGGTTCAGCCGCGACGCTGCAGGTAGCGCGCGAGCATGCGCACGCCCGCGCCGGTCGCTCCCTTCGCGGTCGTGAACGCGTCGCCCTCCTCGCTGAACGCCGGCCCGGCGATGTCGAGGTGTGCCCACGGCCGCCCGCCGGTGAACTCCTTCAGGAACAGCCCGGCGACGACCGTCCCGGCCTCGCGCCCCTTCCCGACGTTCTTGAGGTCGGCTACCTCGCTCTTCAGGTGCTCGGCGTACTCCTGGGGCAGCGGCAGGTGCCAGACCTTCTCCCCCGTCGCGGCAGCGGCCTCCTGGAGCGCGCGCAGGAGGTCGTCGTCGGTGCCCATGAGCCCGGCGATCTTGGACCCGAGGGCGACGATCTGCGCGCCGGTCAGCGTCGCGAGGTCGATGATCGCGTCGGGCTCGCGTTCCGCGGCGTAGGCGAGCGCGTCGGCGAGCACGAGGCGGCCCTCGGCGTCGGTGTTCATGACCTCGACGGTCGTCCCGTTGTAGTGGGTGAGGACGTCGGAGACGCGGATGGCCGCCCCCGACGGCATGTTCTCCGCCAGCGCGACGAGTCCGGTGACCTTCGTCGCCACGCCCAGACTGCCGAGCACCGACATGGCGCCAACCACCGCCGCGGCCCCGCTCATGTCGGACTTCATCGTCGTCATGCCCGAGGTCGGCTTCAGCGACAGCCCGCCGGAGTCGAACGTGATGCCCTTGCCGACGAGGGCGACGTGGCCGCTCGCCGCACTCGGCTCGTAGGTCAGCTCGACGAGGCGGGGCGGCTCGCTCGACCCCTGCCCCACCCCGAGGATGCCGCCGAAGCCTCCTTCCGCGAGAGCCCGCTCGTCGAGCACCCGGATCCCGAGGCCGCACTCCGCGGCGATCTCGGCGATGCGGTCGGCCAGCGCGGGCGGGCGCTTGGCGAACGGCGGGGTGTTCACGAGGTCGCGTGCGAGGATCACCCCGCCCGCGACGATCGCGCCAGCCGTCACCCCCGCCTCCACCGCGCCGCCGTCGAGCCCCGACCCCGTGAGGATGCGGATCGCCTCGAGCGACGGCGTGTCGGCCTTCTTCGACCGGTAGCGGGTGTAGGCGTAGGCGCCCAGGGCGGCGCCTTCGGTGGCCGCCTGCGCGGCGGCGGCCGCGTCCTCGCCGACCGGGGTGTCGCCCGGGACGACGATCGCAAGGATCGAGTTCTTCGTCGCGTTGCGCGCCGCCGCGCCCGCCGCCTTGCGCAGGGTGTCGAGCGTGACGTCGTCCGGGGCGCCAAGACCGACGACGAGCAGGACCGGCGCACTCGCCCGGCTGCGCGTGGGCACCCGTGCCACGGCGCCGAGCTCGCCGTCGAACGCGACGCCGGCGAGCCAGCCCGCGAGGTCGATCTCGAGCGTCTCCCCGACCGCTATGGCGTCGGCACCGAGCACCGGCCCGTCCTCGCCGCGCGTGGCGAACACCGCCAAGGCGTCGGCCTCGACGGCTCCGGGGGCCTGCGGCGAGAACGCGAACGTCGGCATGCGAAGAGCCCTCTCGGCTGGCGGTCGAACCTGGCTGGCGGCGGGGGCCGAGTCTAGCCGCCAACCGCGGGTAGCCCCGACCGGGCACTACACTCGCGCGTCATGGGACCGGCCAACGATGCGGCAGGCGGGTTCACGCCTACGGCCGTGGACCTCCGCGACTACGTGTACTTCCAGGAGGCGGGCCCCGCGACGCGACGGGTGTTCGCCACCGACGTCGTCGCCGTCGACCTCACCGGGTTCGAGCCGAAGCAGGAGACCGAGGTCCGCGCGTTTCGCACCGCCGACGCGGTGTACACGGTGCTCGGCGGCCGGGCCTGGGTGGTCACCGACGAGGCGGAGGTGACGCTCGAGCCGCTGCAGTCGCTCATGGTCCCCGCGGGGGTGCCGCACGCGGTGCGCAACGACGCCCCCGACCCGCTCATCCTCCAGATCGTCGTCAGCCCGCCCGACGACGTGCCGGCGCCCCCCGCAGGACCGGCGGAGCCACCGGGGGCAGGCGGGCGGGAGCCGAGGGCGTCGCTGCTCGACCGGGTGCGCCGGACGCTCGGGGGCTGAGGGCCGCGCGGCGTCCTGCCGGCACGGCCGGAGTCCTCCGCTGCCTGCCATCAGCGCGGGCGCGGCACGAGGTCGAAGTGCCCCGACAGCGCGCCGTCGGGGAGCTCGAGACGCATGCGCCCGGCGTAGCGACGGTCCTCCTCCACGACGGTGACCGCGAGGGCGCCGCCTACCGCGCGTTGGCGGAAGTCTTCACCGACGAGCACCTCCACGACAACGACATCACGGACGGCGTCGCACGCGCGCCCCGAGCAGCCCGGGTCGTCCACGGGGACCGTGCGGCCCGCGACGAGCGCTCCGGGGTTGCGGATCGCGATGGTGACCGGACCGCCCCGAAGGTCACGCGACACGACGCAGAGGTCGCGGCCCGTGCCGACAGGGCCACCGCAGTCGCCGAAGACGAGATCCGGCGAGCCGTCGCTGACCGCCACCTGGGCCCCCGCGAGCGTGCCGGACAGCTGCAGTCCTGCCCGTCCGTCGCGGGGCTGGGGTGTCCGCGGCTGCTCGCCGGTGCCGCACGCGACGAGCAGTGCGGCGGCGGACAGCAGCGCGAGCGCGCGTGGGACGCGACTCAGCTGTTGTCGTCGAACACGCGGCTTTGGGTGATGTCCTCCGTCGTGATGAGCATGAGGTCGCGCTTGCCGACCTTCTCCCCGCCCCCGGAGAGCAACCGGCTGGCCTGACGCAACCGCGCCCGCTCGAGCGCGTTGCGGACGCTCCGCGCGTTCGCGAAGCGCAGGCTGCTCCATGCGACGCTCGAGGTACTCGAGGAAGACCTCGCGCGCCTCGGGCGTCAACTCGTAGTTCTCCTGGTCGAGCATGAGATCACCGATCTGGATGAGCTCCTCACAAGGTGGCCCTTGCGGATGTAACCGAAGCCGTGGAGCAGTTCGGCCATGCGCATCGCCACGGTCGTCTTGCCCGTCCCGGGGCTGCCGGTGAACGACATGCCGGCCGCCGGTAGCCCACGCTTCGGACGCATGTTGCGTCCTGGTGGCTGGATCAGGTCAGCCGGTGAGGGTCCGGCCCGGTCATGGTGGTGCGGGGTGACGACCGGGCGGGGACGCTGGCGAGAGCACGGCGGCGATCGCCAGAGGGTGCCACCTTCAGCCCCGGAGGATCCGCCTCCCTTCGGCCGTCGCCTTCAGGCTGCCGCCGGGCCCCACCATCGATCTCGCCAGTGCGAGGGCAGTCGGGCCAAGCGGTTTACCCGAGTAGGAAACCAGGTGCCACGGCCGCTCGATGGGGGTGAAGGGACAGTCCCACACAGAGATGGATCCCTGGGAGATGCGGTCGGCAGCGGCGTCGAGTGCGATCAACCCGACCCCCAGCCCCATCGCCACACCTCGCTCGATGGCGGCGTTGGAGCCGAGGACCATCTTGGGCGGATCGATGCCCAGCTCGTCGAGCAGGGAGTCGACCGCAGCGCGCGTCCCAGATCCCGGTTCGCGCAGCAACCAGGTCTCGCGCGCCAGGTCGTGCACCGCATCGCCGTCCCGTGGCGTCCCCAAGGCGGGGCCGACGACGACGAGTCGGTTCTCGCCACGGGCCAGGGTATCCGCCGGGACGGCTACCGGCGGACGCCCGGCGACGACGAGGTCCGCTTGGTGGTGACGCAAGGCCTCCCACACGGTGGTGCGGTTCCCGACCTTGATGGTCACACCTGTTTGGGGATGCTGCTCGCGAAAGCGGGCGACGACGGGCAGGAGCACACGCTCGGCCGCCGTGGCCACGGCGACGAGGCGAACGATGCCGTTTGCCGGGTCTTCGATGCTGCGGGCGCGACGGGAGCCTTGTTCAAGAAGGCCGAGGCTGGTGCGTACGTCGTCGGCGAAGGCCGCTCCGGCCGTGGTGAGGCGGAGGCCGCGGCCGTGGCGGGCGACGAGTGCCACACCCAGCTCCCGCTCGAGGTTGGCCACCGCGGCCGAGACGGCTGGCTGCGACACGAAGAGGGATTCGGCTGCGATCTGGACCGACCCCGCGTCCGCCACCGCGAGGAACGTGCGGAGCTGCCTCAACGTCATAGCCATGGGTGCTCAAAAGTCAATCGTTCAGGGCGCACCCGCCACGGCGTCGATGAACAGCTCGATGAGGCCGCCAGCGGGGCTTGCCGGGAGAGGTCGAGCGGCTTGCCCACATCGCCGCGTCGACGACAGGCCGGGGAGACAGTTGTCCCGCGTGCCACTATGGAGCGGAACGTGCCGTCGTGCCTGTCCTCGAGCCGGCGCCGGAGGCCCGTGACGAGCGCGACCCTGTTTTCGGGCACGACGGTGATGGGCATGGACGGGCCGGCACGGTGGGAGGCAGGCATTCCCAGCTCATCGAACCTCGAGCGATGCGTTGGTGTGATCCACGCCATCGTCGGCGGGACGCCACGTCGTCCACGTGCCGCCCGGGCTGCGGATGGACCAGGGCTCGTGCCCGTGCGAACGGCCGGCCACGGTGATCCACTTCCCGCCGATCAGTTCCTGGAGCACCTGGTTGCGCTGGATGATCGCATCGGTGCGCTCAAGGGGCGCCTGGATGATCGCGAGCAGGCGCAGCGGTTCGTGCATGCGACGCTCTCCAACGCCCACCGCCTGCGCGGGGAGGCCGACCTGGAGGTCGCCCCCCTCGCCGAGGCCGACGCCGATGCCGCCCACCGGGTTGTGCAGCGTCTTGTCTCCCGCGCCGAACTGGTCGGGATCGACCGACGAGAAGTAGTACTGAGCGGAGATCCACTGGCCGACGACGAGCGGCGCGGTGAGGATCGTCTCCAGGGCGCTGCCGTCGCCATCGCCCTCCGCATCGTAGGAGTGCAGGAACACGCGACATGCCAGGTCGAGTCCGGCGGTGAGCGAGCGGGGTCCGACGACGAACGCAGCATTGCCGGCGAGCCCCCACTCAGGACGCACCTGCGCCCAGTCGTACCCGCGGACCCGGACCTTCCGGGGATCTCCCGGGAGCCGCCTGGCGCGCTCGCGTGCGAGCCGTTCACCGGCCACCGCGACGTCCCGCTCGAAGGCTGCGACCAGCCGTTCGTGGCTGTCCGGTACGGCCTCGCGGTCGAGAACGGTCACTTCGTCGGAGGCGGTGTCGTGCTGGGCGGCAACGAAGAGGGTGTCGTCGGGCACCGTGATGCCTCGCTCTTTGAGCCCGGCACGGACCCCAGGGTCGTTGAGGATGGCCACTGCCACTCGGGCGCTGGGCCCACCGGGGGCGCCGCCGCACGCGCCGCAGTCATAGGAGGATGCGTGCGGGTTGTTGACGTTGTGGCTGCCGTGCCCGCAGAACACGACGAGCCGGGCGAAGCGGGTCAAGCCCATGGTCCGGACGATGCTGTCGGCGAAGGAGACCCGCTCCCCGAGCGCCAAGCCGGAGCTGCCGTCGCGTTCCGCCTCGACAACCGGGCGTGTCTGCGGGGAGGCTAGTCGGCGCGTCATCAGCGTCAGGCGACGCGCCAAGCCTGGTGCCAGCGTCCTGGCCGCGGCCACGGGACCCATGAGGTAACCCGCCGCCTCGGCGAGCACGAACGGACCGTCCAGGCTCTCTTTGGGGGCGTGGAAGGTCTCCCGTGCTGCGCCGGCGGCTCGCCGGGTGGTGAGGTAGCCGAGGGCGCTGTCAGGGACGAGCGGCTGCTCGGCGACCTCGTGGTCAGCCGTCAGCAGCGGAGGGCAGCGCGGCTGGCTCACCGTCGACCCCAGCTGCCGCCAGCGCACGGGAACGCCGAAGAACCCGGCGAACCCCATGGTCTCGTAGGGGCCGCATGTCTCCAGGTGCCGTTCCAGGCCCTCCGAGCGCACGTCGATGCAGAATGCCGCTTGCACGTCCGGCCGCTCGGTCGCCGGGCCGGGGTCCGGGCGGCTCAGCAGCCCCAGCAGACGATCGCGGAAGTTGCCCTCCTGCGCCTCGAGCCACAGCGACTTCCGTATCGACGGCGGCACCTGCTGCAGGACGTCACGCACGGCGGAGGTGGCGGAGGGATCGTCGGAGGTGGTGCCGAGAGCGGCGAGCACCGCCGTCACCCGGTGCTCGAGGAGGTTCTCGACCATCTGGTTCTCGTGCTGCGGGGGCTGCCGGCCCGGGCCCAGCGCTGGGCCGCCCTGAGGGTCGACGCCGGTCAGCGACGGGCGGGGGAGCGCAGCTGCGCCATGGGCCGCCGTTGCCGTGGCGGCCACCTGCGCGGCGAGCAGGTCCACGAGGCGCAACGGGGGACGATCGTGGTCGGGCGGAGCCCACTCGTCGTACCAGCGCGCGTACCCGGCCCAGCCCGGAAGCCGGCCGAGGTGCTCGCGAAGGGCGTCGACGCGATCGCCGTCGTCGACATCCAGCGCGTCGAGGGAGGCGGCGAGTGCCTCGACCGGATCGTCAGGTAGTTGGGCCAGCCACTGCATGCCGGTCGGGCCAGCGAGGCGCCGGAGCCGCCGGTCGTGTCGCGCGAGCTCTCGCCACGCACGGAAGAACCCGTGCTCGCGGCGGGGCATGGGCCATGGGACGCCGGTCTCGTCGACGAAGACTGCACACCACGCGGCCACGAGCCAGCTGACCGCTCGGACGGTCTCTACATTCGTACGGCCGACCCGATCGCCGGCGGTGTCCCGGGGCTTGTCGTCCGGTCCCACGAGCAGGTCCAAAAGGACGATCTCCACCGCATCGACCGTTCGCTCCCCGATCTCGAGGTTGGCCTGCGGCGCGAGCTTCGGGGCGACTTCGATGATGGCGTGCCGGAGATCGGCATCGGTGATGACCCCGCGCTCGTGGGCATCGCGGAACGCGGCGAGCGTCATGTGGGTGCGTGCCCGCAACCACCGGCGGGCGACGGCGGTGGCGTCGTCGAAGGGCAGGTGCTGCAGGCCGAGGAGGGGATTGACCGCCACGAAGCTGGTCAGCGGCCAGAGCGGAGCGATGATCTGCGCCGCTTTGGAGACATCGGCGAGGAGTTCGGTGTGGCGGGCAGATCGTCCGCGGCGGCCGTTGCTTCGGTTGCTCATGTGGATCGTGTCGATCGGGCCGGCTCCGGCTCCGTGCGCGGGTGAAACTGGCGGGATTCTGGCACGGGCGCTACCCCTGTCGAACTGCCTCGGGTCGTCAACGGGGCGGAGACGGGCGCCGAGGTGAGCACGAGTGCGTACATCCGGCTGCGCAGCGTGCGCATCCGCTCCCCTGGAGTGAGCCAGACGGCGGCGACCAGGAGCGCGATCGCCGCGAGCGTGGCAACGAGGAGAGTGGCGCTGACCGGCTCGGGAACCTCGGCGGGCGCCGCGCCAGCGACGAAGGTCTCCACGGCGGTCAGCCCACCGACGTAGGCGAACACTCCGGCGGCGCCACCGAGTGCCGCGCTTGCGACTGCCGGGACGGGCCGGAACGGCGCCGCGTGCAGCCACCCACTGACGGCCCGGGCTGCCGTCGCCCACGCGAACACCGTCATGAGCACAAACGCCGCCGTCGACAGGTGCGGCTGGAAGATCAGGTGCGCGGCCACAAGTGCCGCGGCCGGCACGAGCAGCGCGACGCCCAGCCGAACGCTCCGGGCGACGCCATGTGGGACAGGCCGTTGCTCGTGGCGGAGATGGTCCGTTACCGCGCTGCCGGCCCCGAGGAACAGCGCTGCCTTGTACATCCCGTGCCCGACGATGTGGAGCAACGCCGCGGAGAACGCTCCTATGGCCACCTGCACCGTCATGAACCCCATCTGCCCTGCCGTGGACCACGCCAGGTTCCCCTTCACGTCGCTGCGCACCAGCATCACGGTCGTCGCGTAACAGGCAGTGACGGCACCCGCTGCGTAGGCCATGTGCGTCGCCGCGGCCGACGACCCGAACACCGGAGCGAGTCGCACCAACAGCATGCCGGCGCCGTTGACCACGCCTGCGTGGAGCAGCGCTGACACCGGCGTGGGCGCTGCGATCGTGGACGGCAGCCACTGGTGCAGGGGTACGAGCGCGGACCGGGAAATGCCGGCAATGGTCAGGAGCACGGCGACCACCCACAACACGTTCCTACCGAGCACCGGGATCGACGCGTTCGCGAGCTCCTCGGCGGCCCGGGCCGGCCAGCGGAGGTCGAGCTCGCCGACGGAGACGACGGCGAGCAGAGTGGCCACCAAGAGCGCGGTGTCCCCCACCCAGAGCATGCGCAGGGTCCGCTGGGCCGAGCGCCGCGCCGGTGTCCAGGTGGCCCGGTGGGTGACCAGCCCAGCCAACGCGAGGCCGGCCAGGATCCAGGAGGCGGTCAGCAGGCTGAGGGTGGCGGCGAAGGCCACTGACGTCGTCGCCGCTGTCAGCAGCGAGGCCAGTGCGAAGAAGCGGCGCTCCCGCAGATCCATCTGCAGCTGGCGGCCGGCGAAGGACTGCACGACCCAGCCGACACCGGTGGTGAGCAAGCCCAACATTGCGGTGACGCGAGTTGCATGCAGGCCCACGAGCGCACCGCCATCGCCCCCCTCGACCACGGCTGCGATCGGTCCGTCCACAGCCACGACGACCATCACGACGACCGTCGCGGCGAACGCGGCAGAGGCCCCACGTACCGCCCATCGGGCGGACCGCTCTCCGACGGGGCGCGCGACGGCGATCGCCGCGGCGGCGATCGCGGGCAGCGCGGGGACGACGAGCACGAGCATCGCAGGCGGCGTCATCTCGACCGCGGCACCGTTCGCAGCAAACGCCGGACTGTCATTCGATCGTCAGGTGCTGCCTCGCCCGGCCCTGCGGTACCTCCCCGTTGCCACCCGACGTCGAGAGGCGGGAGATGTCGACCGCCACACCCAGCGCTCCTGCAGAGCGCGCTGCGCCAATGTCACCAGGCCCCAACCCCCCTTGCGCGTAGACGGGCAACGGGCTGGCCGCTACCAGCTCCTGCAGGCCGTCCCAACCCAGCGGCTGGTCTTCAGGGTGCGAAGCCGTGGGGAGAACCGGTGACACGAGGGCGACGTCGGCACCCACCGCTCTTGCCCGCTCGAGGTCCCGTGCGTTGTGAGCTGACACCGCCCACAGGCGCGTCGGCGGCCGCTCTATCAAGCCGGCCAGCGCGGCGGCGCTGCTGTGCAGCCCGCAGGCACCGGCCTGGCGTGCCTCGAGCGCCGTCCCGGACAGGAGGAGGCGCAGCCCGGTCCCCCGCCTGAGCTGGCGCAGCCGGCGGGTGAGCTGGACGCGCTGAGCCGGCGCGAGCTCCGACGCTCGCACGATCAGGAGCCGCAGGCCGGCGGCAACCAACGACGGGATCCTCGCCAGCAGCTCGTCAGGAGCGCCCGGCGCCCGGTTCACCCGAGCGACCGCCACCAGCTCGGGGAGCGCCAACGTCGCAAAGGCGAGCTCGTTGCTCGGCAGCAAGGGCCCCACCGTCGGGCGGGCGGGGTCCACCCATGCCAGCTGCTGGCCTTCCCTGCCGTTCGGCTCGCCCGACCACCGGCGCACGTGGAACCAGTGCAACCGCACCCGCTTGGCCGGGAAGTCGTGCTCGTAGACCCGCCAGGGCGCGAGTTCGAGGGCGCGTACGCCGACCTCCTCGAGCAGCTCGCGCGCCGCTGCTTGGGCCGCGCTCTCACCCGGATCGACCTGGCCCCCGGGGAGCTCCCAGAAGCCGGCCGCGTCCTTGCCGGCCTTGCGTTCTGCCAGCAACACGCGCCCGTCGGACGCGCGGAGCACGCCGACCGCCACGTCCACCACGGGACGACCCACGAGGGGGAGACGGCGGGAAGGCAGCATCAGTCCGGCCAGACGGGTAGCGGGTACAGCCCAGGAGATCGCCCTGGCGACTGCTTCTTCGCTCGGTCATCACGGTCCACTTGCCCGGTCTCCGTCGGAGGGGCCGAGTCCCCACCGTCATCCCTCGTCGGAGGTTCTTCGGCGACGGGTTCGCCGTCGGGGCCCAGGAGTTCGGTGCTGTCCTCCGTCGCCGCTTTCGTCGACTCCTCGCTCGCGGGGGTGGCAGCGCGGCGCCCCTTTTTGGCGGGGGCCATCTCAACCCGCCTTCACGGTGGCGAGTGCCTCGGCGCGGGCGGCGAACTCCCGTGCTGCCGCGCCGATGCCCGCTCCAGCCGAGCCATACACCGTGACGTTGACGTGTGTCCGGTTGAAGCTCAGATCCGGATAGAGCCCGGTCTCCTTCGACAGGCCCGCGAGCCGGTCGAGGTAGGCTCGTGTCTCAGGGTAGGCGGCGAACTCGAAGCGGCGGTACAGCGACGGTGGTCGCTCGACCTCCGTCCAGCCCTCCGGCCATCGGGATTCCGTGGTCAATCTGGTTCTCCTCGTCCGTGAAGGGGGATCCCGCAACGCCAGCCAGACTGGCGTTGCGGATCCCCGCCCAGCTGGGCGCCTGCGCTCAGCTCGCAGCCCCGGAGTGCCGCGGGGGAGCGAACAGCTCGTCTGGAGGACGCCTACACCGGTGCCACCTGGGTTTCGTGGGCGCCTTCGGGAAGGATCTGCTCCACCTCGCCGTGCGGCCGGGCGATGATGTGCGCGGCGGCCATGCCGTCGCCCACGCGCTCGCACGCATCAGCCCCGGCACGGACTGCGGCGTTGACCGCGCCCGTCTCGCCACGGACCAATACGGTGACGTAGCCGCCGCCGACGAACTGGCGGCCGATCAGCCGCACCTCTGAAGCCTTGGTCATGGCGTCGGCAGCCTCGATCGCCGGGACGAGTCCCCGGGTCTCGATCATGCCAAGGGCAATGCCCATAGTCTCGCTTCTTCCATTGTTGCTGGCCATCTGCTTCCTCCTTAGGTGAGTTAGCTCGGGTGGTACCGGGTGGGGGTGGACCGAGTCAGGCGCGCCAGCGCTCCTCGCTCCAGTGGTCGATGATTCCGCCGATGGTCAGGTCGGTGGTGATCGTCGGATCGCCGGTGGCATGGCGGGCCGCCGAGGTGCGCATGGTGATGACGAAGTCGCCCGGCTTTGCGCCGACCGGGTCGAGCGCCACTTCCAGGTCGCCGCCGTCGTCCTCGACCACCCGCAGCGACTTGCTTTGGAGCGGGGGGACTCGGCTGGTGGTGACGAGGTCGCGCACGACGCGGTGGATGTTCATCGTCGCCGCCCACCGGCCGCAGACGAGGCAGCCGACTCCACGGCGTGCAGCTGCGTTTCCTCGGCCTCCTCGTCTCCCGGACTCTCCTCGTCCCAGTAGTCGATGATGCCGACGATGGTGAGGTCGCTCGGGTAGTCCTTGTGGCCGGCGGCTTCGCGTGCCGCCGAGCTGCCCACGGCGATCACCCAGTCGCCGGGCTTGCAGCCGACGGGGTCGACCGCCACCTGCTTGCCTCCCTTCTGGTCCTGGACAACCAGGAGCCGGTGGAGTTCGAGGCCGCTGATGCGGGCGGTGGCGACCAGCGTGCCTTCGACGCAGAAGATCTTCATCGCCGTGCCTCCTTCGTTCGCGCTCCGGGTGGGCACGAGCCCGGCGGGGCGTCGCCCTCGGCCTCGACCACCTCCAGGCGCGACCTGTCTCGCGTTCGCACGACCCCTTGGGTGACGAGGCCAGCGGGGCCGGCCGCACCCGCATACCGGGCCTCGATCGCCGCGGCAAGGCGGCGAGCACGTGCGTGCGCCCTGGCGCTGGCGCCCGGGATGCGCTCGTCGTAGGCGACGTGCACGAGCACCGGCACCCCAACCCCGTGCGGCGCGTTCATACTCGCGAGCACCCGGATGCCGATGTCGAGGTCGGCGGCGCCTTCCTCGAGGGTGCTCATCTGCGCCTGGAAAGTGAGGTTGCGCAGCTGAACGTCGTCCATCGCGTCGCCGGCAACGATCAGCTTCTCGCCGTGGCCGGAATCCGCGTACCTTCCGCCGCTCCAGCCGAGCACCGCGTCGACCTCTCCGATGTTGTTCTTCAGCAGGTAGCCGCACAGCCAGCGCATGCCCTCGGTCGCGGCGTCGGCCGCGTCCACGCCGGCGCAGTCGGCGACCGCGTGGCGGATGAACTCCTTGGCGGCCTCGCGCTCGAGGCTCGCCGTCTGCTCGTAGAGCGTGGCGCTGGAGACGAAGCGGTCCACGTCGGTCCGACCGGCGGCATCGGGAACGTGGACGCGGATGGCGTCGGTGTCCGTGTCCACCCCGACGAGCAGCGTGGCCACGCTCGCCGCGCAGCACTGGGTGGACTCGACCGCACCCTCGAGCTCCTGGAGCCGCGCCAACAGTGCGGTCGCGGCGCGCTCGTCGTCACTGTCGAACGCGGCACAGCCCTCGTGGCGTGGGTCGACGCTGCTGAAGTGGTAGAGCCCGATCTTCAGGTAGCGCGTGGGCTCGCTGGCGTCGTTCGGCCAGCCCTCGCGCCAGCGTCGCAGCTCCACCGCTTCCCAGCGGTGCAGCGCGTCCTCGACGTCGAACATCGCGCCGACATACGCGTCCCGCCACACGACGACCGCGGGCGGCACCCGCAGGATGAAATCCACCGCCCCGGCGAGGCGCCCGTCAGCGCAGGCGGTGATGTCGACCGCGTGGAAGCCGAAACGCCGGATCAACACCTCGGCGCTCTCGCCCTCGTCGAGCAGCCGTGCGAGGTTCCGGTCGAACTCGCGCTCGACCAGGTTGCGGAAGGTCCCGAGCACGCAACGGGCGTGGATGCGACCGAGGTCCAGCGGTGTGCTCCAGGACGACTCGAGCTCAGCCGCCGGGATGTCGACCCTGAGCGAGTCGGCCAGCTCGCGATGCGCCTGTTCGGGGAAGCCGTCGTCAAACTGGCGCGGTGCCAGCCGGCGAAGGACGGGCTCGATGAGCGCGAACGCGGCCGCGATCTCCTCGGCCCGCTGCTTCAGGGCGGCGGTGAGCGCCGGCTCGGCCAGCGGATGCTCACCCGCTGGCAGGGTGAGCCCGTACGCCCCGTTCCGGACTGGCTGGCCCGGCGACGACGTCACCGTCGCCACCGCGCTCGAGCGTGGCCAGGCCGCAGCCTGGTCCCAGGGAGCACGGCAGCGCCCGTCGGGCTGGAGCAGGGACTTCATCCTTGGCCACCCCCGGAGACGGTGACCATTGCCGCCGCCTTCGGGTTCCAGCCGGAGCGGCCGGTGACCTTCTGGTCCTCGGGCGGTGCTCCGGGCGTGGCCAGGTGCCGGAACTTGAGCGCGCCCGCCCAGCCGTTGGGCTCGCCGCCGCCCTCGCTGGGGTTGCGCCCGGCTGCGATGTAGCCCTCGGTCCCGGTGACCCGGTCGTGGGCCGTCCAGGCGGCGGGGGAACCGGTGATCGGACGACCGTCGGTGCGCCCCTCGCCCGTGACCGCCGGTGGCTTGCCGTTACGGTTCAGCCGGGGCCGGAACAGGAACTCGTTGTTGCCGGTCACCTTGCCTTCGCCGACGGCGAAGGACCCGGTGATGGAGCCAGGCACGGTGGAAGCGGGCGGCGCCGCGTTGTCGGTCTCGGCGTCGTCGCTCTCCCTGCCTGCCAGGCGCCGCGCCAGGGCCCCCGGGAAGGGCTGCCAGCGGGCCCAGTCGTCGGCCGCCGGCTCCGCGGCCCGCAGATCGCCGTAGTAGGACGTGCCGGTGACAGTGTGCCGCTGGCCGCGCTCGGTGCCGGTGACCGCCTCGGCGGGCACGGGAAGGTCGCCGGTCACGGCCACACCTTCCGGCCTGGACGCGAGACGCTGGGCCGCGGACTCGCCCTCGTCGGGCTCGCACCAGCCGAAGATGGTGGATGGCCCCTGGTAAGGCGTGCCGGTCAGCGGGCGGCAGGCACCCGGCTCGTCGCCGGTGACGTTGGGGCGGTGCTCCACGCTGGGACCGGTGACGCGCTGGCCCCCCCAAGTCTGCGCCACCGTCACCTTGCCGGCGGTCACCGGGTCCAGACGCGCCCGGTTGAGGTGCGCGGCCGGCGCGGTACCGCCACCGGTGCCGCCGCACTCGCTGGAGTACGAGGAAAGGTCCTGGTACTGGTCGCCGGTGATCGGGCGGCAGACGCCGGCCTCGTTCCCGGTGACGCGCGCGCTGCGGCCGACGGCCGTGCCGGTGACGGCCAGCCCGCCGTCGGTGGTCGCCAGCCCGGGCCCGTCCCCGTGCGAGGCGGCTATTCCAGGCTGGATGACCGCGGTCGCTCCGTGCGGGTCGGCCCGGCGCGGGAACTGCGTGGAACGGTAGGCGCCGTCGCTGCGTGGGGTCAGGTCGTCGTCCAACTTCTGTTCGGCTTCGCCGGTGATGCGGAGGTGCTCGCCGGCCTCGTCACCGGTGATGGGCACCTTGCCGCGAACCGTGGTGCCGGAGACGACGAGGCCCTGGGGCGTGCGTACCAGCCCGACCTTCGGCCCAGCGCCCAACGCGGGGGCCGACCCGTCGGCCGCGACGTACTGCGTGCCCGACACCGGGAGCGCGGCGCCGGGCTCGTCGCCCGTGACCCGCACGCCCGGACCGATCCGCAGCCCGGTCACGCCCTGGCCGCCGTGGGTGGGCGACACGATCACCTTGGGCGGGTACCGGACCCCGCCCTCCCGCTGGGGCCTGCTGATCCCTGCGCTGCCGAGGCGGCTCGCCTCGGCGCGCCGAGCCCGGGCCTGCTCACGACCCGAGCCAACGCCGTCCACCTGCGGCTTCTCCGCGGCGGGCGGCGCGCCGGCACGGGGTGCAGCCGCCACCCCGTCACCGCCGCCGTCCAGCGCCTGCTTGCCCTGGGACAGCTGACGGCGGCGCTGCATGGAAAGCGCGCGGCCGAGGTGGGCGTCGGCCACGCCGGCGGTCGCGACCGCCGGCCCCCCCGGAGCCCCGTGCGCGCCGCTCGGAGCGCCCTGACCGCCGGCGGCGGCGGGCGGCGCGCCGGCGCCCGCGCCGGCCTCGCCGTCCAGCGCCTGCTTGCCCTGAGACAGCTGACGGCGGCGTTGCATGGAGAGGACGCGGCCGAGGTGGGCGTCGCCCACGCCGGCGGTCGCGACCGCCGGCCCCCCCGGAGCCCCTTGCGTGCCGTTCGACGCGCCTTGACCGTCGGCGGCGGCGGGCGACGCGCCGTCGCCGTCCAGCGCCCGCTTGCCCTGGGACATCTGGCGGCGGCGTTGCATGGAGAGGGCGCGGCCGAGGTGGACGTCGCCCACGCCGTCGGTCGCGACCGCCGTCCCCCTCGGAGCCCCTTGCGTGCCGTTCGACGCGCCTTGACCGGTGGCAGCGGCGGGCGGAGCCCCCGCGCCGTTGACCTGCAGGTTCTCCGCGGCGGGAGGCGCGCCGTTGCCGCTCAGCGCCTGCTTGCCCTGGGACAGCTGGCGGCGGCGCGACATCGCCGCGGTGCGGCCGTCACGGGCAGCATGTTGCAGCTCGGCCAGCTCACCGCTGTCGTCGGCTTGGACCGCGTACATTCCCATGCTCAGCCACCTCCGCCGCGGTGGACGATGAGAGCCGGCGCGACGGCGCCGGCTGCAGCGGCCGTCCGGTCACCGCCGCCGTTCAGCGCCTGCTTGGCGGGAGCACGGAGCTCGGCCTCCCGGAACCCGATGCGCACCCGCTCGTGCGCGGGCGCCAAAGCCGGCCGGCCGGCGGCGAGCGCTCGGCGCCGCGACATCGCCGCAGCGCGGCCCTGACGGGCAGCACCTCGGAGCGCGGCGGCGTAACCGCTGTCGGCGGTCTGGACCACGCGCATTCGCATTCTCAGCGGGCTCCATTGGAGCGGGCTCCATTGGAGCGGGCTCCATTGGACGCCCACTGCCCCAGGCCGGCATCAGCCCGGTGGACGATGAAGGCCGTGCCCTGACTCTGCATGTAGTTGTCGTAGCCGAGGAGGCGCACGTGGTGACCGGGATTGGCGCGGTGGCACTCGTCGAGCTCGGCCAGGACCTTGTCGACCGACCGCTCACCGAAGAGCGGGAGCTTCCACAGGTACCAGAAGTTCGAGAAGGACTTCTCGGGCTCCGTGTGTTCGATGGCCGGTATCCAGCCGGACTCGATGATGTACGCGATCTGGTAGCGGAGCCGCTCGGGCGTCATCGGTGGCAGGTAGGAGAAGGTCTCCACATGGCGCGGGGTGGGCGGGTAGGGCTCAACGTGCATTCAATCTCTCCTTGAGGGGAGGGTGAGGCGCCGAGGGGGTGGAACCCGCGACCAGTCCTTTGCGATCATGAGGTGGCTGCTCCCTCGAGCTTGTCCACGGTCTCGAACTCGAACTTGATCTCCTTCCAGGTCTCCATCGCCACCGCGAGCTCGGGGCTGTGGCGGGCCGCCTCGGTCAAGATCTCGCGACCCTCGAGTTCGACTTCCCGGCCCTGGTTCCGTGCCTCCACGCAGGCCTCGAGCGCCACCCGGTTGGCGTGGGCGCCGGCTGCGTTGCCCCACGGGTGGCCGAGCGTCCCGCCGCCGAACTGCAGGCAGGCGTCATCGCCGAAGATCGCCACCAGTGCGGGCATGTGCCAGACATGGATGCCTCCGGAGGCAACGGGAATCACGCCGGGCATCGATCCCCAGTCCTGGTCGAAGAAGATGCCGCGCCTGCGGTTCTCGGGCACGAAGGACTCCCGCAGGAGATCAATCCAGCCCATGGTGGCCTGGCGATCGCCCTCGAGCTTGCCGACCACGGTGCCGGCGTGGAGATGGTCGCCCCCGGACAGGCGCAGGCACTTGGCGATCACCCGGAAGTGGATGCCGTGCATGGGGTTGCGGTCGATCACCGCGTGCATGGCACGGTGGATGTGGAGCAGCATGCCGTTCTCGCGACACCAGTTCGCCAAACCCGTGTTGGCGGTGAAGCCGGCGGTGAGGAAGTCGTGCATGATGATCGGGGCGCCCAGCGACTTGGCGAACTCGGCCCGCTTGTACATCTCCTCCGGGGTGGACGCGGTGACGTTGAGGTAGTGGCCCTTGCGCTCGCCGGTCTCGGCCGTGGCCTTGTGTACCGCTTCCATCACGAATTCGAAGCGGTGGTTCCAGCGCATGAACGGCTGGCTGTTGATGTTCTCGTCGTCCTTGGTGAAGTCGAGCCCGCCTCGGAGGCACTCGTAGACGGCACGCCCGTAGTTCTTGGCCGACAGGCCGAGCTTGGGCTTGATCGTGCAGC